>NZ_BTPT01000017.1:0-75575 GCF_054408565.1 Vallitalea sediminicola | reverse complement strand
AACAGACTGGACAGAAAATGCGATAGAGGATGCAACAGATTGGACAGAGAATGCAATAGAGGATGTATCAGAATTTATGGATGATGTGTTAAAAGATAATCCTGAATTAAGTGAACTTGATTTATTACCTGTTCTAAATATGGATGTTAGTACAGCAACAAATGTACAGACTACAGAAACAGGCATTTTTACATATGGGAACAATGTTAAAGATAAAAAATTACCATTTGAAGCAGAAAAGAATTTAAAGAAAGCATTAAAAGATATAGGTCTTACTGAATATTGGAGTAACTTCGTAGTCACAGAAGTGTCAGAAACATCAGGAGACATTAACATAGGAGAATATGTAGCTAATCTGCTTCCTTATTCATTTGCATATGGGGACAAAGTAGCAGGTGCCATCAATGATGAATTAAAAGATTATACATTAGTTGATATCGATCCATACAAAGATGGTATTGTTCCAAGTGATACAGTGGATGGAATGAATTTTACATATACCATTAATGGTGACAAAGCTAATCTACAAGGAAATTATATGGTAGTGATAACAGGGCTTAAATATGGTGTTAGGGATGATTTTTCAGTTGCAATCAAAATTGGAGATACTGAGATACCTACTGAAAAAAGAGCGCTTAATAAGGAAGAAGTTGCTTTTGTAGCAACAATTAACAATACAGAAGCTAAGGAACTTCAAGTAATCTATAAGAATGAATTTGAAAAACCAGCAGATATAGCTTTTGAGATTGCTGACGGAATACAAGATGGAATAAATGCATTAGTACCATTTGGAGATCCAATAAGCAATAGTTCCAGGAATAAAATAAAGAACAGCATTAATGATATAGTATTCTACATGGAAGATACAAAAACTGATAAAAAAGGTAATGCTAAAACAAACAAAGATGGTTCTGAGAAAAAAGAAGTTAGTGAAGTATCTATTAATGATGTTCTAGGTGATGGTGATGTTGGTGTAATAATTACTGATATGATTTACAAGATACCTGGACTAGGATCGATTATCAAACCTATCTTAAAAATATCAGGTGGAGACGATAAATTAGCAGAAATCATTAGGGATGCAATTGGACAAGCGGAAGTAAAATCATTTGCAAATCTTAAAAATGGTAAAATATATATCAAGACTTTTAATACTGTAGAAGCAATGGAAACAGAGATTAAAAATAATACTTCAAAATCTAATGTTGATCTGCAAGATTATAAAAAAGAAGAAACTGAAGATGTTGAAGGTGATGTAGACGAAAGTATTATTGATATTTTACCTGATGATAATGAAGGTAATGAAAATACAGCTGATGAAAATGCAGATTCAGTGATAATTGATGATGCAGACATGGAAAAAGAACAACCTGTTGAAGAAAATCAAATGCCAACTTCTCTTGTAATCAAGCAATATGATACAGTTGGGAATATTTCATTAAGATATTATGGCGATTATTCAATGAAACAAGCAATCTATAATGCTAATAAAGATTATTTCATAAAAACAGGAAACAAACTAAATGTTGGCGATACATTAGTTCTTCCAGAACCAGCAAAATGTTTACCACCTGTTGAAGATGAGAACACAAAAATATATGTAGTCAAATCAGGAGATACTTTAGCTAAGATAGCTAAACAATTTTATAAAAATGCTAAGGAGTATAATAAAATACTTGAAGCGAATAAAGATGTAATAAAAGATGTTAATAAAATATATGAAGGACAAATATTAGCCATACCAGTAAAATAATAATTTAATATATCGTCAAAGGGGAGACAGAGAAATCTGTCTCTTTTTTAACTTATAGGAAAATCTTTGGTGGGAACGATGCATATCCTCTTTTATTTTTCAGTCTCATAATTAAAGGATAAATGCCGATATATAAAATAACGATTGAATCAAAACGGAGTTGATTAAGCTATGAACACTATATGGGATGTAACAAGTACTACATTCAAGATTGATGATTCTAATAAGAAAATCAATTACAATAAAGATAATGTTGAAGGACTTGTAAAAGATAAAAATGAAAAAGGTACATTGATAGAAGTTATGGGAAGAGATATCATGGTTCCCGGTAATATTGAAATAAAAGAAAACATAGGAGAAACATGTAGTTTTCAAATAGAAGAAACTAAAGGAGATAAGATTAGTTTGAAATATGTTTCTAAGGAAAAGGAAATGTCAAAAAGAAATAGTAGAATAACATCTTTTAGAGATATCTGGAACAAAAATACACCTATGAGTAAAGAAATGATGGATATAATCACATCCATGCAAAATAAAGATAAGAATACTATAGATGAATACCAAGATATAATAAATAACACCAAAAAACAAATTGAGATACTTCTATCAAAAGTAACAGATGATGATATAAAAAATCTTATCAGCAAAAGTTATAATCTTGAAAAAATCACCATAGATTTATTTGAAAAAATAGTATCCAAGAACAAATCAGCAGTAAAGAACGATGATACTAAAAAGATAAAAGAAGAGATTAATAAAGAGATTGAACGTTACTCCAAAATCTTTGGTAGTAAAGAAGAAATAAAATCCATAATAAGCAAATTAAAAGAAAAAAATCTGCCTGTTAATGAGTATAATATCATGAAAATAAGAAGTGCACTCAATAAATATGATGCAATTAAACAATTGAAAGAAGAAGCAATACTCAATGTACTTAAAAATAATATAGAATTAACAGTAGAAAAATTATATGAAGCCAAATATACCAGTGGAAAATCCAATGATGTTTCTAATGGTGGTAATAGTTCATATGGTAATAATCCAAATGATCAAAATCAACCTATAACAAATGATGAATTAAAAGCATTAGAACCACAGATTAAAAACATACTTAAGAATAACGATATCAATCCAGATGATAAAACCATAAAAGCTGCTAAAACTTTAATTAAAAGCGATATAGAAATAGATAAGGCAAATATTGAAAAATACCTATACCTAAAAGACATAGAAAAAAATATGGAGCCAGAACAAATAATGGATAAAGCAGTTGATAATATTATTAATAACAAAAAAATAGATGATATTGAACTAACTAATAATATATCCAAGGGCAATCAAGGTGTAGAAGAAAACAAATCATATATGATAAAAGTTAAAAAGACTATAGATAACTTGCCTAATGTAAAAGATGAAGATCTTAAAAAACTTATAGTCAAGGGAAAAACAATTAATCTGGATAATCTGGAAAAAGAGTCCGAGAATAAGGTTAATAACGAAGAAAAAGAAATTAGATTACCCGAAAATCAACAAGAAAAATACATAACAGCTAAGAGACAGCTTGAAGAGATTAGACTAAAAATGACTATTGAATCAGCCAATAGAATGATGAATAACGGAATAAAGATTGATACAGCACCGCTGAACCAAATTGTTGAAGAACTTAAAAACCTAGAAAAAATTAATATGAAAAATGAATTATCATCAGTAGGAGTAAATACTACAGATTCTAATATAAATAAAATGAACCAAGTATTAGAAACAGTTGAGGCAGCAAAAAATACATCTACCAATATACTTGGACAAGTAATGAAAAAAGCAGTAGACTTCACATTAAAAGGTATAACAAGTAATGATAAAAACGTTACATATAAAAGTAATATGTTACAAGATATGTATGATAAATTAGGTACTAAACCAAGAGCAGATCTTGGAGATAGTATTAAAAAAACTTTTAATCAGCTAGAAACGATCTTAAAAGATTTAAATATAGATATCAACCCTGAGAATATAAGGGCTGCTAAAATTTTAGCCCACAATGAAATGGATATTTCAGAAAGTAATATTAATAATATAAAGCTGATGGATCAACAAGTAAACATTGTGTTGAACAGACTTCATCCTAATATTGTTGCACATATGATAAAAGATAATCTATCACCAATAGAAATGAATATTAATGAAGTTATCGGTTACATGAATGATTTTGATGAATTTATTGGAGAAGATCTAACAGATAAAATTGCAACATTCATAAATGAAATGGATAAAGACAAAAGTCTTACTGAAAAAGAAAGAAAAAGCATGATAGGTATTTATAGAATGCTTAATACCATATCCAAATCAGAAGGAAGAGCAGTAGGATTCCTAGTCAAAAAGGATATGAACTTGTCGCTTAATAACCTGATGGAAGCTGCAAAGTATTTGAGAAAAACTGGAGGAAAACGTACAGATATCAATGTCAATATTGATGATAATTTCGGTGCACTAGAGAACTTGAAATATGATAGTGAATCCATTCGACAACAGATACAACAAGCATTTGAAAAAGCTGGTTTTGAGGTTGATAAAAGCAATATAAAACTTATGGAAAGCATAGAAGAGTTTCAGTTACAGATAACCAAAGATAATATCATTGATATGCAGTATCTCGAAAATAACATTAAAGAATTAATTAGAAAATCATCTCCTAATAATCTGAAAAAGTTATTAGAAGAAGATGGAATAATGGATAAACCAATAGAAGAGATATTGAACATGATAGATGAAGATAGTGAAATTAGGGAGTTGAATACACACAAAATAAGAGAACAACTTAACCAAGTGAAAAACACATCTTCTGAATCCATTAGATTTTTACAGAAACTACAACTACCTGTTAACCTGAAAAATCTTAATACTATAAGTACTTTATTGCAGGATAACAATGAGTTAAGTAATAAGCTGAAAAATCTTATGGGAGAATTTAATGATACAGAGATTAATAACAAAATAACAGAAACTTTTAGCGGTATATTAGAACGTCTCGCCAATGGAGATGAAATAACAAATATCTACAGTGAAATACAAAAAGAATTAAACGAGATTAAAGGAGAAGCATTTGAACTTAATCCAACTAAGAGACCTATTCTAACTAATGATTTAAATGATATAAATAGGGTATTAGATATGAACAAAGAGCTGGAAGATAAAGAAGATTATGTTCAGATACCAATATTATTGAATGGCGAGATGACTCAACTTAACATGTATTACATAGATAAAGATAAAACTATTAATGAAAATTCTATGAAAGTACTGTTATCTCTTAAAACCAAAAATCTAGGAATAGTCAATTCATTAGTTAAAATGAATGATAAAGAAATAGAAATAAATATATCATCTACCATGGCTAACGAGACAAAGTATTTGATGGATTATAGTAAAGAACTAAAGGTAATGATTGAAGATATGGGTTATAATGTATCTGCAATAAAATACGATATTCCACAGATTGAAACACCTTTGGAGATTAAACAGCAGGTAATTAATAGTTCATCTAAGGATAATACAATGGGTAATTTTGAAATGCTCATATAAACGATATTATGGGTAATATATAGGTGGTTAATGCCTACAAGGAGTGGTTAATATAGAAACTACAAAAATCAATGAAATTAAAAAAAATCAACCTAATGGCGATATTTATATATTGGCTAAGAAGCTAGCAGAATTTATAGGTAATTTAGATGAAAAAAAGAATCATAACAATGATGAATAATGACTAAGGGTTTTATCAGAGTATGTCTAAATAAATTCTAAAAAAAGTCGATAAAATATATGTAACTTAATAAAGGGCAGTGTTTTAATTATATAAAATATATAAATCATAAATATTGATTTAATCATAATAAGTAACAGTAGTAATGATAAAGATTTTAGAAAATTGGAAAGTAGAACTTTCTTATATAATAAAAAAGGGGTGTCACAATGAGAATCAATCACAACATACCAGCACTTAGGGCTTTACATCAATTAACAATGAATAATTCTAAATTAGATAAATCATTGGAAAGGTTATCATCAGGGCTTAGAATTAACCACTCTTCAGATGATGCAGCTGGACTTGCTATAACTCAAAAAATGGATACGCAAGTAAGAGGATTAGAGCAAGCAAAAAGGAATACTATGGACGGCATATCTCTTATACAAACTGCTGAGGGCGCACTAAATGAAGTACATTCAATGCTTCAAAGAATAAGAGAATTATCAGTACAAGCTTCTAATGGTACATATGATGACAAAGATAGAAAAGCTATTCAAGAAGAAGTAGGACAGCTACAAAAAGAGATTCAGAGAATATCTGATAATATCGAATTTAATGAAAGAAAATTATTGAATGGTGAGATTGATAGAAGAGCATTTCCTAACTTTGATAATATTGCTCAGATAGTATCCTTATCAGATACGGTTGAACCAGGTGATTATAAGTTGAATATTATATCTGATGCAACAAAAGCTAATATAACATCAACAGATACTTGTAAAGATATTACGAAGGATGGAATAATTAGTCTTAATGGAGAAGAAGTAAAAATATATTCAACCGATGATGAGAATATGGTATTTTCTAAGTTAAGAGGATTAGCTGAAAAAGTAGGAGTTAATCTGAAGTCAATAGATAGTTCGGGTGCTTCAACTAAATTTAAGCTAGATGATACTGTAAAATTGCAATTTGAATCAAAACAATATGGTTCGGATTTTAAAGTAGATTTAAAAGGTTCGAATGATGTATTAGGTTTTCTTGGTTTAGGTATACAGACTGTTACAGGAAAAGACGTAGAAGCCAGTATTGATAATGAAAATAGTGATTTTTCTCCAACAGCAACAGTATCTACCAAAGGGAATATTGTAACTGTTAGTGATATTAATGGGTTTGAGATGAAATTTGAAGCTGTTGAAGGTAGAGTAGAGAATAATGAAGCGTATATAGCTGGCACAGGTGTTGTAGTAGGTGTTACGACAGAGCAAAAAGATATTTATGTAAAATCATTTATGAGTGCTTTAGGTAGTGGTAAGAGTATAGCTGATGCACAATCTTACGCTCATTCAACTAGTAAAATACCATCTGGAGGTACACCTGATATGTCAGGTGTTAATGATGCAATATTAACAGAAGCATGGGATGTTGCAGATAGTATATTAGGGTCTCCGGGATCAGATATTATCAAAAGTCATTTGGGTAAAACAGATAATGAAATTATTAATACTATAGCTACAGGAGCAATAACTACAAAAACTGCTAAAAAAGCATTAGATGCTTATAAAGCAGTATTATGTAATCAAACTAACATCAGCGTCCTAGACGCCGGTCCATTAGACCTCCAAATAGGTGCTAATGAAGGACAATTCATGGAAATTAGAATACCTAACTTATCACCAAAGGCATTAGGAATACATACACTTAATCTTTCAACTGCAGATGGTGCACAACTTGCAATAGGTACTGTAGATGATGCAATCAGCCAAGTATCAGGTATTCGAGCAAAACTTGGAGCATATCAAAATAGATTAGAACATACTGTTAACAACTTAAGTGTAGCTTCAGAAAGCATGACAGAAGCTATGTCTCGTATTCAAGATGCAGATATGGCATATGAAATGGCTCAATACACTCAGAGAAATGTTATAGCTCAAGCTGGAACTTCTATGTTAGCACAAGCTAATCAAAGACCACAATCTATCCTACAATTATTGCAAGGATAAAAGGATTATAGCAAATAGCAGTATTTATTATATCCCGAAAGGAATGTTATAATGGTAGAAGATACAGTGAAAATATATCAGAATAAAGTTATTAATGCAGGTAGAGAACAACTATTAATAATCACATATGAACTATTTATCGGGGAGCTTGATAAATCTATTGAGGCTATTGATAATCAGGATGAAGATACTTATAACCAATCCATGATCAAAATCCACAAATTACATAGAGAGTTGACGGATACCTTAGATATGTCCTATGAGATATCAAGGAATCTATTATCCCTATATATTTATATGAATAAAAAACTAATAGAATCTTCAATCCAATTTAATAAAGAACCATTGATAGAAGTTAAGAAAATAGCCAATATATTGCTGGACGGTTTTAGAGAAGCTTCAAAGGGACAAGACAGTCAATCTCTTGTGAAAAATTCTCAGAAATTATATGCTGGGCTTACATATGGAAAAGGCACACTTAATGAAACAATAATAAATGAAGTTGAATCTAGAGGTTTTAAAGCATAGAAATATAATAATATTAATGGAAAGATGCTGATGTATTGGACAGCATCTTTTTTCATTCTTAACCTATTAAGATTATTTTCTCAAAATACTTAAAAGACTTGAACTATTGTAAATATATGGTATAATAGTAATCAAATGGAAATAATTTACAGATAGGAGGGGGAACATGGTGGAAGTGCGTTATATTATATCGGATGCATCAAAACAATTGGATGTAGAACCCCATGTGCTTAGATATTGGGAAGAAGAATTAGAGCTTAATATCCCTAGAAATGAACTTGGACATAGATACTTTCGAGATGAAGACTTAAATATATTAAAAAGTGTAAAAAAACTAAAAGAACAAGGTCTCCAATTAAAAGCTATTAAAATGTTGTTGCCTGGAATTCTAGAAGAGGACAAGCTCTGTGAAGAAGAGGAGACCCCTAATAAAGAATTACAGAAAATATCTAAAGCAGTTCCTATGGAAGTATCTAAATCGGGAAGCAGTAAGGTTCAGCAATTTCAAGAATTCTTGCAAAGTGTCCTTGAAGATACATTAAAAGAAAATAACCAGATATTAAAAGAACAACTAACAAAAGAAGTATCAAGTGAAGTTAGATTTTTATTGGAAGAACGTGAAGAAAAGGAAGAAAGGAGATTCAAAAAGCTGGATGAAACTATGAGAGAAATGCAAAAAATGAGACAAGAAACAGCAACTTCATCAAATAGAAGATTTTTTAGATCAAAAAAGGCAAAGGGGTAGGGTATATTTTAATATTAAAAAAGGAGCTATAGTAGCTCCTTTTTAATGATAAGTAATAGTTATTATTCTGCTTGTGGAGCGTCTACTGGACAAACACCAGCGCAAGCGCCACAGTCAATACAAGTGTCAGCGTTGATAACATATTTTGAATCGCCTTCTGAAATAGCGTCTACTGGACATTCTGATTCACAAGCCCCACATGAAATACATTCATCATTAATTACGTATGCCATATTATAAGCACCTCCTGATTTAATTTATAAAACTTACAGCTACATTTTAATATATTAATAGCTATAATACAAGCATTAAATTAAAAAATTAAATTAATTTAATCTAATGCTTATTAACTTAATTTAATTACTAAAAAGTTATTAGTCAGTTAGTAACAACACCTAGATTGTGTTCTTTGATAATACTCATTGCTTTAATAACTTCTTCTTTAGTTGGTTCTTTGGTATTTCCAAGTTCGTAATTATATCCCAGTTCTTCCCACTTGAATTCACCCATTTTATGAAAAGGTAGAAGTTCAATTCTATCAATATTACTAAAATTACTTAAAAAGATAGATAGGTTCTTTATATGTTCTTCATTATCGCTTAATCCAGGAACCAATACATACCTTATCCATACAGGTTTATTTATTTCACCTAAATAGTTCATAAAGGATATAGTAGGATCTAGAGATACACCTGTTATATTTTTGTATGCATCAGTATCATAACATTTAATGTCTAGAAGTACTAGATCAGTATAATCCAGCACTTCTTTAGTTGTGTCATTAAAGATATATCCAGAGGTATCAACAGCAGTATGAATACCTTCTTCTTTACATCTTATAAATAGTTCTTTAACAAATTTTCCTTGAAGCAATGGTTCGCCGCCTGTAACGGTAACACCACCACCAGAAAATTTCATATATGATTTATATTTCTTGATCTCTGTTATTAATTCTTCTACTGTCTTTTCTTCGCCATCACCTAGTTCCCAAGTGTCTGGATTATGGCAGTATTTACATCGTAAAGGGCAGCCTTGCATAAAGATTACAAATCTTATCCCAGGTCCATCTACAGTGCCACAAGTCTCGATAGAATGAATTTTCCCTATTACACTCATTGTAATAACCTCCTTAGGAATGGCTTAACATACTGTTTTATGCTCTTTCATGGAATGTTCTATGAATTACATCTAATTGTTGTTCTCTTGTTAATTTGATGAAGTTAACGGCATATCCAGAAACCCTTATTGTTAATTGTGGGTATTTTTCTGGATGATCCATAGCATCTATCAATGTTTCTCTATCAAATACATTAACATTGATATGATGACCTTTATCATGGAAATAACCATCTAGTAGACCTACTAAGTTAGATACTCTAGTTGGTTCATTCTTACCAAGTGCTTTTGGTACGATTGAGAATGTATAAGAGATGCCATCTTCTGAATGCTCATAAGGTAATTTTGCTACTGAAGACATGGATGCGATAGCTCCATTCTTATCACGACCATGCATTGGGTTAGCACCTGGAGCAAATGGATCTCCACCTTTTCTGCCATCTGGAGTACTACCAGTTTTCTTACCATATACAACATTAGAAGTAATAGTAAGGATTGACATAGTAGGAACTGAATCTCTATATGTTTTATGTTTCCTTAATTTGTTCATGAAGTTTTCAACTATTTCATTGGCAATATTGTCAACTCTATCATCATTATTACCATACGCAGGATAACTATCAGCTTCTACTTCATAATCCACTGCTAATCCTTCTTCATTTCTGATAATTTTAACTTTGGAGTACTTTATAGCTGATAATGAGTCTGCTACTACTGACAATCCTGCAATACCACAAGCTGATGTTCTTAGGACATCTTTATCATGAAGTGCCATCTGCAATTTTTCATAACAGTATTTATCATGCATATAGTGAATAATATTTAGTGTGTTGATATATAACTGTGCCAACCAATCAAGTATAGCATCAAATTTTCTTGTTACTTCATCATAATCAAGATATTCGGATGTAACAGGAGCGAATTCTGGTCCAATCTGATCTCCAGATTTTTCATCTCTACCACCGTTAATTGCATATAGTAATGCTTTTGCTAGGTTAGCTCTTGCACCAAAGAACTGCATTTGCTTACCGATTTTCATAGCTGATACACAACAAGCAATACCGTAATCATCACCATACCATACTCTCATTAAATCATCATTTTCATATTGAATGGAACTTGTATCAATAGAAATTTTTGCACAGAATTTCTTGAAGTTCTCTGGTAATCTTTCAGACCATAAAACAGTCAAGTTAGGTTCTGGTGCTGGTCCTAGATTATTTAATGTATGAAGAATCCTAAAACTATTTTTAGTTACTAGAGTTCTTCCGTCAATTCCCATTCCACCAATTACTTCTGTAACCCATGTTGGGTCTCCAGAAAATAGTTCATTGTAAGAAGGAGTACGTAAGAATCTAACCATTCTAAGTTTCATAACAAATTGATCCATCAATTCTTGAGCGTCTTTTTCAGTTAGTACATCTGTATTTAAATCTCTTTCAATATATATGTCTAAGAATGTGGAAACTCTACCTAATGACATTGCAGCACCATCTTGCTCTTTTATTGCGCCAAGATAGCCATAATATGTCCATTGGATAGCTTCCTCAGCATTAGATGCAGGTTTGCTGATGTCATGTCCGTACATAGCCGCCATTTCTGTTAATTGTTTTAATGCATTTATTTGCTCAGATATTTCTTCTCTAAGAACAATGACATTTGGTTCCATGAAATCCATTTCTAATTGTTTTTTCTCTTCTTTTTTACCAGCAACTAGAAAATCAGTACCATATAGAGCCACACGTCTATAGTCACCAATTATTCTACCTCTTCCATAAGCATCTGGCAACCCTGTAATTATACCTGAATGTCTTGCTTGACGCATGTTATCAGTATAAGCATGGAAAACACCATCATTATGAGTCTTTCTATACTTTGTGAAAATTTTATCAGTCTCTTTGTCAAGTTCATAACCATAAGCGTTTAGAGCGTTTCTAACTACTCTAATACCACCATTAGGCATTATACCTCTTTTTAAAGGTTTATCAGTTTGGAATCCAACAATCTTTTCTAAATCTTTGTTTACATAACCAGGACCGTGAGATACTACAGATGAAGGCACTTTTGTTTCTGCATCCAATATACCTTTTTTATTTTCTTCTTTTGTCAGCTCGGATACTTCTTCCCAGAGTTTTGTTGTGTTTTCTGTAGGTCCCTCTAAGAAAGAATCGTCACCATCAAATGGTTTATAGTTTGTTTGGATAAAATCTCTTACATCAATATTTTTTTCCCAGTTTCCAGTGTTAAAATTTTTCCAATAATCTTTCATGGTCAATGACCTCCTTCTAGATTTATATTAATAAAATACAGTTACCAAAGTTAATAATTGCTATAATTATTATTAGCTATATATATTGAACTTAACCATCTATACATTATTTCAATGAATTCGATATATCTTTCTTGATTATATAAGTTGAATAGATATCTAAATAATTGTTGGCTATATAGCAATTATTGAATTCAACGTTTATAAATAACAAGAATCAGTAAAAACATTTTCAATGGGTTTGAAACTTTAGTAGTTTATAAAGTATACTTTTGTGTGAGTAAAATACTCTGTATAATTTATAGCCTTATTATATATGGATACTGTATACACGTCAAGACATTTTTACAAAATAATCATTATTATTTAGTAAAAGATATTGGCAAAAGATATTGAACTTAAAAAAATAGAATGGTAGAATGTATATATAATCTAAAAATGGTAAGGAATTTGGGGTGAAGATAATGGAGAAAATAGAAACTAAGTATCAAAAAATTAAAAAAGATATATACTGTAAGATTAATAATGGAGAATTTAAATCAGGGGAAAAGATACCATCAGAGAGGAAACTTTGTGAATTGTATAATATCAGCAGGATGACTGCAAGACAAGCGATTAATGAGCTGGTAAAAGAAGGTATAGTATATAGGGAAAAGGGCAGAGGTACTTTTGTTTCATCACCTAATTTTCTCCAAAGAAATGTTAAGAGTTTTACGGATACCTTAAGAGAAAGAGGGTTTAATCCTAGTACCAATATCATTGAATTTTCTACAGTTTATAATCTTAGAGATATTAGCAATATTATGGAAGTACCCTATGATACAAAATTTTACAAGCTAAAAAGATTAAGGCTGGGTAATGAGCTTCCTATGGCATTAGAAACAGTATATATACAAAAAGATAGATGTCTGGGCTTACATAAATATGACATAAGCAAATCTTTATATGAAGTTTTAGAAGAACATTATGGATATAAAGTAGAGAATATTTCTTGTGATATTGATGCTTGCATCGCTAATAATATAATGATGAAAGTATTTAACATGAAAAAAGCTAGAGCATTATTAAAGATAACAGGTATAAGCTATACTCAAAATGGGGAAAAATTATTTTATGAAGAATCTTATTATAGACCAGACTTATATAAATACCGTGTTGACATTTATAGAAGAACCTAAAATAATTACAATAATTTTATTGTAAATAATTAGAATTTATATTATAATTAACTAAACTTTTCCACCTTTAATTTAATGCAGTTAAATTAAGAGTTATAGGTTTGGTTCGCAGAATAAAAAGATAGAAGAAACACCTATATTTTTATTCTTCAAAGCCTTTTAATTAGCTTACCAGCATAGAATATTGAAGTGGAAAAGTTGAGTAATTAATTAAAATTTGATGTTGGTACTTCAAATTTTTAGCAACAAAATACTTCAGATTAGACGTATATGACGACTAATACTATTAAAAGGAGGTAAATGCTATGGCAAAAGTAACTAAAGACATGATAATTGCTGATATAATTGCAGTAAATCAAAACATTATTCCTATTTTAATGGAAGCAGGTATGCATTGTATTGGTTGCCCATCTGCTCAAGGAGAAACACTAGAAGAAGCAGCTTTTGTACACGGAATGGATATAGATGAACTAATTAACAAAATCAACTCTTTTTTAGAATCTAAAGAGTAAATACAAGATAGATATAAAATAAGGTACCCTTAGGCATATAATAGGGTACCTTATTTTTGTTTATAAATTAGACAATATTTGAATTGCATTATTTTTTATGATAATTTCATGATGTTCTTCGTAGAATACTTCCATTATATTAGTAGCAGGTACTTTATTTCCGTATTCTGATAAGAAACCGTTAAGACCTATAAAAGCATCATTTTCATTATCTGATTTGTGAATAACAAGATAATATTCATTAATAGTTTCGTCTTTATATAATGAATTAAGACCATCATAAAGTGGACTTATAATCTGGGCTACTTTAATCACTTCGTCAAGCGATTTAAAGGAATAAATAATCTGTTTTGTATTAAGATTAATTTCTTTGTTAGCTGTTTGGTCGTTATTATCTGCAACTTCTTTTTTCTTAAAATTACGTATGTTTTGCTGAGGAATAGAAGCTAATTTGTCGTCTAATTCGTCAGGATTATCAACTTTAGTAATTATTAACATTATACTTTCTTTTGAAAGGGGTATTGCCTCAATCATTAAAGGTACATTATCAGCTTCGAAACCAAATTCATCTGAAGCTTGTGCCATCATGTCTTTAAATAATTCTTGTGTCTTCTCAGTCCCATATGCAAGTTCGCTAATTTTAATCTGTCTTTTTGTCAAATCAGTTTTACTTAAAGTACATCTAATCTGAGCATTACTTACCTTTTCAATTTTCATATTATCACTTCCTTAATACTTGACCTATATATGCTTAAGTTTTAACCTAGCACATATCCTTTAATCATTTATATATTGAATTTGATGTGACAAATAATTAATAAAACTCAATATACATTAATTGCTTGCCTACATATTAAAAAAGAAAGTTACAATCTAATATACTTTTATATGCAACTCACATATTATCTCTTATGTATAGTATAATAGAAAGTGGGGTAAAATGTAAAGAGGATATTGCTGTCATTTTATAAACGAATGTTTTTTAAAAAAAATAAAAAAATGTTCGAAAACTATTGATTTTATTTTCTGTTTCTGTTAAAATTTTAGAGGATTATGTTTATTAATTCCTATTTGTTGCTATAGAAAATTATTCTATTAATTATATGAAATATAACTAATTTCATCTTATATGAAAGTGCTACTAATTAAGTATATGAAAAGAAAACTTTCCTAACGACTGAAACTTCTTACGGAAGAAGAGGTATAGATTCTTTTCTTGTATGAGTTAATGAAAATATTTTATAGAAGGTGTTAGTATGGGTAATAATAAATATGATGTAATTGTTGTTAATAGTGTAAAACAGTGAAATTGTATTAAGAGATGCCGTACCAGGTAATTTTAGTCTGGTACTTCCATATAGATTTTTTATTATACGGGGTGGACATCACGTATAGAGTTAACTAATAATTTTGAAACTGGTATCAATAATCTATTGTAGCTGGTGATGGTGCAGAGTCAACAAGAGTATAATACTGTATCATTTATCATTACTGCAAAAACAATTCTCTCTAGAAAGGGGAAATAAATATGTCAGCAAAAGTAATTATAGGAGCCCAATGGGGCGATGAAGGAAAAGCAAAAATCATTGATATTCTATCTGAACAATCAGATGTGGTAGTACGTTCTCAAGGTGGAAACAATGCAGGTCATACAGTAACAGTTAATGATGATGTTTATAAATTTCATTTAGTACCATCAGGTATTCTATACCCAGGAACATTATGTGTTGTTGGTAATGGTGTTGTTATTGACCCAAAAGGTATTCTAGAAGAAATATCATTATTACATAGCAAAGGTATTTCTACTGATAGTTTAAGAATAAGTCTTAGAGCTCATATAGTAATGCCTTATCATAAAACTCTTGATGGTATTAAAGAAGAATACAGAGGTAAGAGTGATATAGGAACTACCAAAAAAGGTATCGGTCCATGTTACATGGACAAAGTAGAACGTTCTGGTATAAGAATGTGTGATTATCTTAATCCAGAAATATTTGAAGCAAAAGTAAGAGAAAATGTAGAAATCAAAAATTCTATTATCAAAAATGTATATAAAGGTGACGTTCAATTTGATGCAGATGATGTAATTGAAGAATATAGAGGTTATTTAAAACAACTTGAACCATATTTTGCAGATACTACAGTCATTGTATTTGATGCAATCAAAGAAGGTAAAAAAGTATTATTTGAAGGTGCTCAAGGTACTTTACTTGACATAGACCTTGGAACATATCCATATGTTACATCATCACATCCAGTAACAGGTGGTGTTTGTGTAGGAGCAGGAGTTGGACCTACTTTAATTGACGATTGTATAGGAGTTATGAAAGGTTATGTTACAAGAGTAGGAAAAGGACCTTTTCCAACTGAGTTATTTGATGAAATGGGTGAACAAATAAGAAATATTGGACATGAATTTGGTACAACTACTGGAAGACCTAGAAGAACAGGATGGTTTGATGCTGTAATCGGTAAATTTGCGGTTAGAACAAGTGGTCTTACAGCTATTGCACTTAATAAAATTGATGTATTAGCTGACATTGATAAAGTTAAGATTTGTGTTGCTTACAAGAAAGATGGCGAATTAGTAAAAGAATTCCCTGCAAGCCTTGAAGATTTAGCTAAATGTGAACCGGTATACGAAGAAATGGATGGTTGGGGAGATATCACTAACATTCGTTCATATAATGAGTTACCAGAGACTGCAAAAGCTTATGTTAAGAGAGTAGAGGAATTATGTGGTGCTAAGGTAACTATGGTTGGAGTAGGACCTAACAGAGATCAAAATATTTATGTAGATTAATTTAATATTGCTATAACAATCCCATTAGATTAGGCAGGAGATACTTGATGTTGAGTATTTCCTGCCTAAAAATATTTATTGATTTTTAATGGTTTGTTTGAAATTATTTTATGTAATTAGAATTTCCTATGATATTGCCAATAACCATCAGTATCGTCAACTGTAATTATTACATCATCTATCTCACTGTGACCATTACTATATTCTACAGTGAATCTAAATGTTAGATTTTCTGGAGATTTTAGACCCCATTTATGTATCATATCTTTATTCCACAGTTTACCTGACCATTGGGATGTAGTATTATCATGTTCCAAGTAGGTGAAAATATCTGGTGATTGATATAGAATTTTCACATGTACGTAATTAGCTTTCACAGAACTAGTATTGTTGATTGGAGTTGTTTTTGAACCTAATAAGAATCGTTCCCCTGACCAAAAAGTGTTACTAGTTCTAGGACTATCATCTGTTTGGGTTATAGATTGATTATATTTTATTCTGTTCTCATTCCATATAGGAGTATGGGTAACCATGCCTTCTAGGGATAAATCATTGACTTTCAGATTACAAGTAGCTTTAGCAGTACCTCCATTTCCATCATCTACTATGGCCTCTACTTTGTACTCTCCCAATTCAAGATTGATATAATTTTGAGTAAATGAATTGGTATTATAAGAATTATAACCAATTTTATAGTTATCAATTTTCATAGATTTTTTCATAGGCGCTATCATAAAAAGCTCAATCTGTAAATTAAGATCATCTTTATCAGCATCATTCATATCAATATTTATTGATACATTATCTCCTTCATAAATAAAAGTTGGAAATTTAGATGAAATTGTTACTGTTGGTGGGGTATTATTTACTAGATAGACTCGCCATTCTTTCGTTAATTGTTGACCATCATCAGATATAGCTGTCACTTTAAATTTATACCAATCTTCTTTAGTGCCTTTAGGTATGTAATAATTTATATCATTCCACAAAATATTAGTTCCTATTTTATTTCCGGTTAAACCTTGAGTGAAATTAACCTTTTTTGTTTCTAAAATTTGTTCTATTCCGTCTTCGTCAAATAATGCAAGTTCCAGGTGTACTCCGTAGGGACAAGTAGTAGTAGCGTTAAAAGTGATTAAGTTTTGATCTGTAGACACATGATTAAGAGGCTGACCCTTTTCACATTTAAGTTCAGCATCAAATTTTAGACTTAGATTAAGAATAAATGTTTTTGGTTTACTCCAAACCCCTTCAATATCTTTTACCATATATTTAATAATATAATTGGTATCTTTATTATTTATTTTGGTAGGTAATCCATTTGGCATTTTACCTAAAGTGAATTTAGTATCTGATGTATTTTTCCATTCATATTTTTCTTCTACAATACCTTTATTGGACATATCCATATGATCTAAATCATAACCACTACCATTAATATTGTTAATAATCCACTTACCACTTCGAATACTTGCTGTTACTGATAAGTTAGCAATTGGTCTTCTATGAACTAATAAATCTATATTATTCTTATTACTCCATTTACGATAATTTGAGAAATTGTTTTGGGTAGGTTCTATAGGTGTATCTTGGGCTTGGTATTCTAGACTATATCTGCCGACTTCATGAAAGGAGTTTATTGTGGTTGCTGTGTTACCTACTATGTCTGGAATGCCATTAGGATTGGTAAACATAGAATTATCAAAAGCACTGAAAACAAATCTATCTGTGAATTTTTCATCACTTTCGTAATCGTCGAATATGAATTCGTAGTCTACTCGGTCTTCATCTGAGAGTATACATACAGAAGAAGATATGATATTTCCTATAGGAAGTAAAAGGTTATCACTTGCAGATATTTTAGGATTCATTAATTCTTCATAGATAAATTTTATTTTGTTACCTTCTACTATAACGTCTAGTAGTTCGGGTTTTTGACTATCTATCTGTATAATATTTTTGAAAGGGTTACTCACATTTTTACCTCTATCTACTGCATACAATCTATAACTTCCAGTAATTGCACTAGATATTGGTAAAATAGCAGTTTCATCACAATTTCCTATTCTATATCCATCTATAGATAGGGCATTCTCTACATCTGTAAACAAGTTATAGTCTCTATTGTTTTTTAATAAGTAAACATCACAAGGCTCGTTTGTTGAAATTTTCATTTTCGTTCCGCCTTTTATAATGTGATTATCATTTGTTGATATGATAGGATCAATTCTATCAATATAAATAGGATAACTTGCAGCAGAGGTATCTCCATAATGGTCCTTTGCTGTAACACATAATTTTCCATTTACGTCCGTAGTAAATTCCGATAAATTAAATGTGAATTGGTAATCGTAGTTTTGTCCGTATTCTTTATTAGGTATATCAATATATTTTGTCTTAGTTAAAATAGTTTGACGGTTTTCATCTTTTATTTCAGCAGTTACGGTGATATCATCTTGTTCTATATCCCGCACTTTTCCTTTGACCGTAATAGATGTACTATCTTTTCCGTTCATATGCTTTCTATCAATCTGATTTGCAACATACGGTGATGTATTCATATTAAAATGTTGCGTGCGACTTGAATCTACACGATGATCAGAGGATCTGGCATACAAACTGTATGATATTGTCAATTGCATCGGGTTATAATAGTCTTTTGATACACTCATAGTATGTTCAGTTCCATCAAGGGAATGACTTTTAGAATTTTCACCATAATTACTATCGTCCCAATATATATTATGATTATTAATTCTTATATTGGCAGTTCTTGAATTGTTACTACCCCATATTGTACCAGCTGACATAGTTCCAGTACCTTTATATGTTATTTCCCAATAGTTCTCATTGTAGCCTTCTTCTACCTTTAGTATTTGGAGCTGTATTCCAGATGAATATATAGAGCAATATGTCCAGTCCTCATTTGATTCATACTGATTGATCTTTGGAACAGAAAAATTGAATTTCTGTTTCTGTGGTATAGGTATTCTTCCGTTCCATTCTATTATGTCTTGTGCATAAGAGGGTATATTAAATAATAGAAAAATACCCATAATTACTAATATAAAAGATAATAGCTTATTCTTTTTCATATTAAACACCCTTCCTATAGGTTTTCTGCTATAGCTTTCATATAACTATATCTTACAGCTCTATTTAGTGAATCAACTTCTATAACCCCTATGTAATACCCATCTTCAACAGATATGATATCTTTATCTTTTACTTCTAACCATGTACTATCTAATTCTTGGTTATATAATATTTCTTCAATGGAATCTTCATCATCAGTAAAAATCTTATACTTAAATGAAATTCCATTATTTAAGTGTTTACCTAGATGAATTTGTGTAGAACTCAAAAATTGTTTGAATTCAATTTTATTATTAAATCCACCTATATATCCAACTTGAACGCCATTCTTAGATATACAAACTTTCTCATTTCTATCTTTTAATTTTAAGGTAATAAATTTTGGTGTAATAAACATTCCATCATATTTTTCAAAGTGTTTACTTTCACCGTATTTACTGAGTGTTCCATCTCTTTTAAGACAGATTATCTCTCCTTCAAGCTTAAAGATATCTTCTACATTAGTTTCAATGATTATTAACTCATTTTTCTCAGTGTTATAGCATACATTACCCTCTGCATCTAATCCAAAGATTCCACTATATTTTCCATTATTATAATTACCTACAATATATTTGCTTATATTTCTATCTCTAAATATATTTGTATCTTTTTTAAATACCCAAGGTTGTTGGCTACCATTCGGTATTATATCTACTATATCTCTATAATATTTCACAGAGTCTAAACGATAATAGTCCTCATTATCTTTACGATAGACAGATGCTCGTCCATCAAGAATACCTATTAGTCCTATGTGTAAGCCACAATTAACAACTTTATCGAATTTTCTATTAAATTTACGATAGTTATACTCTGTCCAACCGTTTTGAGTATAATATGGAACTATGGATGAATAGAAATAACCATTATCATTCATATAGGAAACACCTTTATCATCGACAAAATAATATTTTGCGGATGATGGAACGAACATAGAATGGATATAACCACTCGAATAACATCTTTTACCATTCTTCATTATAATTATCATCTCATCATAACCGTAACCATAACCACCTCCAGGTATTATTTTTTTAATGTCATCAATTGGTATATATCTAGTAATAAGAGTTTTACAACTATTCCTATTTGAACTTCCTATAAAAGCTTCATCGTTTGTCCCTGTAATCCATGCATCTGAATCTATAAAAGTAATATTCTTGAATTTACCAAGATTATTTAATTTTGACATTAACCCTGGGTAATAACTCATACTTTCATATCTATTTCTCAGTGATTCTGAGAAATATAGGGTATCATCTTGCTTAACAACTATAAAATCATTGTAGTTGATAGGTATTAATTTTTTAACATTATTAATACCTCCCAATTCTTCTATTGGACTAGTAAAACTATAATCATCAGATCTATAATAATTATTATAGATTTTTACGATTAATTGATTGCTTAAGCTGTTTCCTACTAGTTTATAGTTATCTGTATGAAATTTCTTTTTTATTTCATCTGGATAAAATCGGATGTAACTACTTCCATAACTTGAATATCTTATATTTCCTTCTTCGTTTCTATATAACATTACTACTGAAGATTGTAACGCTACTCCATCATAATAATGATTGTTATTTTGTGTCTCTACATTATCATAATAATTTCCAGAATAAGAACCCTGATATCCACCTAAAAGTATTATTGAACCATTTCTTTTCAATCCTATAACAACCTGCCTAGTGGAAAATAATCTATCTATACTTGTCCATTTACTTTCATCTATTTTATATGCTGAATAATGATTTGTTACATAACTGCCATATGCCTTAACAGTACCATTATCATATAAAATAACGATTAAATTATTTAAGGTACAGATATCTTTAACATTAGTATAATCGAAGCTGTTAAGCTCCATTATATTATCTCCAAATTTATCTTTTGCTTTTTCTTTATCTGTTATGGCAATCTTAATTTTCTCATTATCCTTATAAATAGTTACTTCATCAGTAACTTTAATGATTTCAATATCCTCTTTCAATTGTGTTTGTAATGTAGGATTTGTAAAACACAGGCTAGATAATTGCTTGATTCCATTATCTTCATTTTTAACTTTATAAGTAATTTTAGGTAGTTCCAGTTTGTTCCCTACCAAATCAGAAATCTTAAGCTCCTGTTGTAGTAAAGTTAGATCCAGTTCTTCTCCTTCTTTGAAATTCTCATCAAACTCATATGTGACAACATTATTTTCAACTGTCACTTTATTAGGCATCACAACATTTTTTTTAGTTATATGTGTTAATTGGTCTTGCCATATATCAGTGTTTGCATTACCTATAACGTATTTACCACGTACTGGAGAGCAGTGAGCCAATTCTCTTAAAGATGCATATTGATTATTAACATCCGTTGAATAATTATTATTATTGAATTGTATATCCAACATTTCCTTATTTTGTGCTATAACATATGTCTCAAAATCATTATAGATCAAATAATCCATAAAATCTTTTGTAAGACTGGTTACTGAATAATTGTATCCATTTTCGTTTTCATAGTCATATCCATTTCCTTTTGTAAAGCAGAGAAATACTTTTTTACTATCATTGGTATAAGGGATATCCTTTACCTTTGAGAAATCCATGGAATGAATATCATAATAGAAATCATGGGGTGTAAAGGATGATGTTCGTGACCAATGATTAGTAATATTAACATTTTCATCTTCTACTCTTATGTTATTCCATGTCTGACAAAAGTTAATACCTTGCATCCATCCTTGGGTTGTTATTCTATTTGTTGACAACGTACCTATTTTATTATCAGGATTAAAAAACCGAAATTCTACGCCTGATTCTTCATATCCGTCACCTGATTTTGAGAAACTTCCTCTTTGCCATTCGGCTTTATCCCCTTTTTGGAATGAAATTGTAGGCATTGTATACCCTTGGGTAGTTTCATATTGAATCGTTGTCGAGCGATAATCATGATTATAGTTTTCTTCACTGTTACCACCTGGACCTGAAAACTCATACCTTCCGCTCTCTAAATAGTAAGAGAGATAGATATTTCTAGCATAGGTATAGTAATTCCTAATTTTATGTTGCTGTCCAGTTTTCACCTTATCCGTTATCATATGTATTTTAAATTCTTTGTTATTAGCGAATCCTTCAGCTTTTAACAAATTTAATTGAGTTTGTAATTGAATCAAATCCATATCTTTGTAGTCCGTTGCAACAACTATATCATAGACATCATTGTTACTAACATCTACTTTTACAGCTGTTACTGGTGCAATGTTATCAACTTCTGCAATACATTCTGTACCAGGTTTGTTTTTTGTATCATCTGTAAGTATATATGAAGAGTCAACAAATTCTAAAAGCCTATTATCGTGTTCTTCATATACCTTTAACTCGAACTTATATCTACCGACATGCTTAGTTTCAACGGTCACATCAGTTAAGTTTCCTGTTTCTACAGTATCGGCAAAACTAAATATGTTGCCATATGAGGTCTTGGAATCTACCCATGTATTACCATTATTGTAATACCATGTCTCATCAGAAAAAATACCATCATTATCACTATCAAAGGCATAAAACCATGCTCTTTTGGTTATAGAATCCCCATCAGGACTTGAAGACATATCAAATGCTCTTACAATAGCCTTTTTGTCATTATCTTTGTCTCGATAAACTTTCTTTATCAATGAAAAATCTGCTTTTGGTGGTGTATCCCCTACAATAGTTCTTTGTATTGTTCTTGTATTTGAATAACCTAATGTATTTGTAACAGTTAACGATATCTCTACATTACCAGTTTTCTTTGAAGTAAAAGCAATTTCCTTATCATTCAGTTTTTTATAGAAGACATCTTCTTGTTTTAAACTTCCAAGGGGTGTTATTTCCCATTTAGTCAACGTCCAATCAATAGGATATGTCTTACTTACTGCTTTAGACTTTGAGCTGTCTAGGATAACAGTTTGACCTATTTTATAATCTCCATCTTCGCTTATAATGGCTAAGGGCTTGGGGGGACACACTTCTATCTGTATACTAGCACTATCGCTCTTACCACCACTATCCGTTGCTTTGGCGGTTACAGTAAAGATGCCACTTTGTATAAATTTAGCTGAGTTTTCGCCATTTCTAGGAGAGCTATCAAGTGTTAAGCAAGATGGTTTACTAAGAGTAGGTTTCAATATTCCATCTTCTTTATCCGTTGCACTTATTCTAAGGGTTAGACTGTCACCTTGCATTACAATATTGGGTCCTGTAAGCGTAACAGATGGTGACCAATTAGTGGGTGGACTTGCTTTCTTCTTAACGACAACGTCTTTCATGGCTGTGTCAGTTTTTCCGTTACTATCTGTAACGGTTAAAGCAATAGTTATAGTTTTAGGCTCATTATAGGTTAGTTTAATGCTTTTTTTTCCTTCTTCTGTAGGTAAGGCTTTGGTTTCTACTTTCCATTGGTAGTTAACTATAGTTGCTCCTTTAGGGGCAATAGAACCTGTACCATCTGCAAGAATTTCTTCTCCTACTAGTACTTGGTCGGGGGCTGAAAGAATCGCTAGGGGGTCACCATCGGGGATGGGTGCTTTTTTGATAACATCTGTTTCTGCTTTAGCTACTGCATCACCAAAATACTTTTTCTTATATTCAACATGAACACTACTACCTGAATAGTCTTTTCTAACTTCATCGTTCATATCACTATCACCGTCCTCAATATCGTTAGGTAGATAGGTGAAAGTAAAGTCAGTGGCATAGTCTAAGCTTGTAAAATCTGTACCAGGATATAGTTTTTTTTCTTGATCTCCTATTGAAATGGCAATGTAGCGTATGTTGTTATAGTTCTCTGCATATATTTGACCTTTCTCTTCATCTGGATCAATCTTCCCACTAGCATGAATCCTAACAATTGCCTGTCCTTCACCTTTTGACATATCAAGGGTTTGTTCATCAAGTGAAGAGGTTACTTCTAAGTTAAGTGTTACGGGAACAGCTTCGGCAACGGGTTTATAATTTTCTACATGATCATAGTAAGCGTTTTGTAAATCGGATTGCGTTGGATCACTCCATTTTAAACCATTAGGTAATCCAGTTATTATTGCTTTAGTTAATTTGTTTTTTTCTTTATCAAAAAAATATAGATCAGAAAACTTTTTTACATTCGAATTATTTAATAAAACAGAAGTATCATTCTCCCATCCAGTAATGCTAGAAGGATCGACTGGTTTATTATTAGTTCCCATTGGAATACCATTAATTAAAATAACTTGAATAGCATCAGCTTCAATTTTACCTCCTACCTCACGATATATCTGTGGTACACCAGCTGTGTTAAATATATCAATCAATTCAAGATTTACTTGGTCGTTAGTTTTGTCTTTAAATTGAAAAGGAATATCACCATGAGATATTTCATCTGTACCTTCAGGAGCTATATGTACTTTCCATCCAATTGTTTTATATTTATACTTGGATGAGCTTATTTTTGAAGATACATAAAACCGGAAGGTTTGGAAACCGTCTCGATTAAAGTCTGATATTTCAACTTTTTTATTACTTCCACTACCTGTAGCCAAAGAGTTGATATTAAAGATATTAAGCATTAATACAACTATAAGTATTAGACTAATACACTTTCTTTTGTGTACCATAATTAACCTCCTATTGCCCTTCTACTAATTTGATATTATTGAGATAATGGAAACTATGAAGTGTCCATGTAGAAGTATCCCAATCTACAGGTGCGTTAGATGCGGGATTAAACATTATTACATCCACATCCACATAGTACCATTTCCCATATTGTAAGTTATCTATAGCCAAGTCCATTTCATGAAAAATATTATCAGGATTTTCATGATTATTAAATTCAAAGTACATTCTACCTCTAACTGCAGTTCCACTATCAGGACCATAAATCATCCTATAGCTATCAGTAACAAATATCATATCCTGTTGTACTTTCCATTTTTCTGTCTCATCAAACCATAATTTAACAAAGTCTTTTGGTGCAAATTCTTTATTACGGTAATACCACCAATCTTGAAAGAAATATAATGATCTATTTATAGCATTTTCTTTATTAAGTGTGGAATAATCTCGTGTAAAAAATGTCTCTAAAAACTCTTCTGTTTCTTGTGATAATGTACTGTACCAACCAATTTCTATTGGTTGATCTGTACACTTTTTATTATTTTCGTAAAAATCATTACTCACTTCATTTTCAAGTATAGGATATCCCTTTAATATCTTCATAATCTTTTCCGTACTATAAATAACCTTCCCATCCTCAACCTTATGTATATACTCAATAGGTGTATCAGGATCTAAACCACCAGTACTATCATTACCATTGTTGTTATCGTTGCCTGTATCTGTACCACCATTATCAGGTTCACTAGGAACTTCAAAAGGCTTTCGTTGTTTCTTATCTAACATACGATGAATAATAGTGCTTGCTTCGGCTCTAGTAGAGTAAGTACCAGGTTGAAAAGTACCATCAGGAAAACCAGTAATGATTCCTAGAGCATACGCATCTTTAACATCTTCCTTATATCTATAAGAAGTATTACTGAAATCTTTTACACTATTCTCAACTAAATCTCTAGTATCAGCTTTCTTTTCATTCGTAATAGCATTAACAATTATACTAGACATCTCTTCCCTAGTAATTGGCTCTTTATATTCAAAAAATTGATCTTTAATAATTAGACCTAATTCAATAGCTTTATCAATATAAGTTTGAGCCCAATAATTAGAACCATTTTCAATATCTGTATAACCTAATGCTGTAACTGTCATCTTAATAAAAGCATCAATACCAACATTAAAGTTAGATTGAAAAGTACCATCAGGAAATCCGTTAATGATACCTTTAGAAACTAAGTAATCAATACTTGGTGTTGCCCAAAATTCATTAGGAATATCTGTAAAGTTCACTTTATTTTTAGTAGCACTTACACCTACAACATTAATTATTAATGTTAATACTAAAATTATAATTGATAATTTTTTCATTTAAAACTCTCTCCTTTGATTAACATTTTTTTGTTTGTGATTATAAATTTCATTACCTTCTTTTTGCTCATTTAGATAAGGTTTTGTAGAATAATTTCTACCAGAATACTTTTTTCTTTAAACCATTCACATTCGTTACACTTATAAACCAAGTTATTTATTTCAATCATTCTCTCAATCCTTTCGTTTCTATTTACATTGTCAATTCCCCTATTTTATTGCTATTACTTATAAGCTATAAGCCTAATAAATGTTTTTAGTAAATTTGGATTAAATACATTACTGTTGTATTTCATTATTTCTATAGCTTCTATTTTTATATATGCTTTTTTCTACTATCTGTAACGGTTAAAGCAATAGTTATAGTTTTAGGTTCATCATAGGTTAGTGTAATACTTTTTTTCCCTTCTTCTGTAGGTAAGGCTTTGGTTTCTACTTTCCATTCATAGTTAACTATAGTTGCTCCTTCAGGGGCAATAGAACCTGTACCATCTGCAAGAATTTCTTCTCCTACTAGTACTTGGTCGGGGGCTGATAGAATCGCTAGGGGATCACCATCGGGGATGGGTGCTTTTTTGATAACATCTGTTTCTGCTTTAGCTACTGCATCACCAAAATACTTTTTCTTATATTCAACATGAACACTACTACCTGAATAGTCTTTTCTAACTTCATCGTTCATATCACTATCACCGTCCTCAATATCGTTAGGTAGATAGGTGAAAGTAAAGTCAGTGGCATAGTCTAAGCTTGTAAAATCTGTACCAGGATATAGTTTTTTTTCTTGATTTCCTATTGTAATTGCAATATAACGTATGTTGTTATAATCTTGTGCATACTTTTGATCAGATTTTGGATCAATTGTTCCACTAGCATGTATTCTAACAGTTGCTTGTCCTTCTCCTTTCGACATATCAAGGGTTTGTTCATCAAGTGAAGACGTTACTTCTAAATTAAGTGTTACTGGAACAGCTTCTGCAACAGGTTTATAGTTTTCTATATTATCATAATAATCTTGTAAGTTACTATATGTTGTAGTACTCCATGAGAGTCCATTAGGTAATGCTGTTAATATTGATTTTGATGTTGTTTTGCTGTTACCATCAAAACATTCACTATCTTTTTCACTATCACTAAACTTTAAAACATTAGGATTATTTAGCAAAATAGATGTATTGTCTTCCCATCCACTGATACTTGTTGGATCAACAGGTTGATTACCATTTCCCATTGGAGTACCATTAATTAGAATAACTTGAATAGCATCAGTTTCAATTTTTCCTCCTGCTTCACGATATATCTGTGATACACCAGCTGTATTAAATATATCAATCAATTCAAGATTTACTTGATCATTGGTTTTGTCTTTGAATTGGAAAGGGATGGCACCATGAAATATTTCATCTGTACTATCAGGAGCTATATGTACTTTCCATCCAATTGTCTTATATTTATACTTAGATGTACTTATCTTTGAAGATACGTAGAAACGGAAGGTTTGAAAACCATCCCCGTCAAAATCATCTATTTTAACTTTTTCATGACTACTGCCTCCACCACCGGTAGCCCAAGAGTTAACATTTAAGACGTTAAATATCAATACAACTATAATAATTAAGCTAATACATTTTCTTTTATATACCACATAAATTACCTCCTATTGCACCTCTACTAATTTGACTTTATTAAGATAATGGAAACTATAAAGCATCCAAGTAGCAGTATCCCAATCTACAGGTGCGTTAGATGCAGGATTAAACATTATTACATCTACATCCACATAATACCATTTACCATATTGTAAATTATCTATAGATAAATCCATTTCATAAAAAATATTATCAGGATTATCATGCTTAATAAACTTAAAGTACATCCTACCCCTAACAGCTTTTCCATCATCAGTACCATATACCATTCGATAGCTATCTGTTACAAATATCATATCTTGTTGTACTTTCCATTTTTCTGTTTCATTAAGCCATAACTTAACAAAATCTTTTGGGGCAAATTCTTTATCTCTATACATCCACCATCCTTGAAACCACCATAAAAGTTTATTTAATTCATTTTCTTTATTAAGCGTAGTATAATCTCGTGTAAAAAATGTTTCTAAGAAATTTTCTGTTTCAGTAGATAATTCACTATACCAACCAAGTTCTATTTCTTGATCAGTAAATATTTTATTATTCTCTTTAAAATCATTACTTACTGAATTCTCAATAATCGGATACCCCTTTAATATCTTCATAATCTTCTCAGTACTATAAACAACTTTACCATCTTCAATTCTATGAATATCTTCAACAGGTGTATTAAGATCTAACCCTGCACCATTATTATTTTCATCTGTTCCAGTAATGCCGTTATCATTACTATTATCATTATCAGGCATACTAGGTTCTACTTGTTCAATCTCAAAAGGTTCTCTTTCTTCTTTATCTATCATCCTATGAATAATAACACTAGCCTGAGCTCTAGTAGAATAAGTACCAGGTTGGAAAGTACCATCTGGAAAACCAGTGATGATTCCTAGAGCATACGCATCTTTAACATCTTCTTTATATCTATAAGAAGTATTACTGAAATCTTTTACACTATCCTCAACTAAATCTCTAGTATCAGATTTCTTTTCATTTTTAATAGCATTAACAATTATACTAGACATCTCTTCCCTAGTAATTGGCTCTTCATAATCAAAAAATTGATCTTTAACAATTAGACCTAATTCAATAGCTTTATCAATATAAGTTTGGGCCCAATAATTGGAACCATTTTCAATATCTGTATAACCTAATGCGGTAACGGTCATCTTGATAAAAGCATCAATATGGACATTAAAGTTAGGTTGAAAAGTACCATCAGGAAACCCTTTAATAACACCTATAGAAACTAGATAATTAATACTTGGTGTTGCCCAAAACTCATTTGGAATATCAGAGAATTGTTTTTGATTATCTGCACATACTCCCATTGGATTAACAGATAAAGATATTAATAGAATTATTGCTATTATTAATTTTTTCATTAAATACTACTTCCCTTCAATTTTATATTTATAACTTGCAATTTTTTATGTTATTCACCATTATTAGACATAATGTACTGTTATTTTAATATATTTGACCTATTTTTTCAATGGAATATTTTCAAATATTTGAAAAAAACTTAATTTAATTTGGCTGAGGTGTAAAAAGGTAGTGAAAAGCTAAAATAATACATTATTATTTATAAAACAACAAAAAAAGATTGCAAAACTACATAATATGATATATAATACCAGTATGTTGCACAAAAATACAAAGAAATACAATAAATTTAATTAGTATAATAAATAAAATACATTGAGGGGAGTATTTTATTTATTGGTAATATTGTCGTCGCAATTCTATTATATTTTAATATTATGTCTATGATCAATTATCTTTAAGATAAGGTAGGAGAAATTATATGGTAGGAAGAATTCATTTTGGTAAATACCGTGTGATTAAAGAAATTGGCAAAGGTGGCATGAGTAATGTTTTCTTAGCAGAGAACATTAAGCTTGGTAATAAATGGGCCATTAAAAGAATAAAAAAAAGTGGTAGCCCCATTAATCTATTAGCTGAACCAAGTATATTAAAAGATCTTAATCATCCATTAATTCCACAAATAGTAGATATAGAAGAAGATACAGATTATCTGTATATTATTGAAGAATACGTAGAAGGCATTAATTTACAAGAATATAAAAATCAAAATAAAGATATCAATGAAAGTATTATTATTGATTTTGCTATTCAGATGTGTGATGTACTTGAGTATTTACATACAAGGAAACCATATCCAATAATATATAGAGATATGAAACCAGGCAACATAATGCTTACCGAAGGCAACAAAATAAAATTTGTTGATTTTGGAATAGCTAGAGAATATAAATATAACTCTAATACAGATACTGTATTAATAGGAACTATGGGCTATGCAGCTCCGGAGCAATTCGGATTAAGGCAAAGTGACGTTAGAACTGATATATATAGTTTTGGAGTAACATTATATTATTTAATATCTGGTAATAACATATCCTTGAATTATAAAGAATTGTCTCTGAAAGAATATGGTAATTATTCAGATACACTGGAAAATCTAATTGAAAGATGTATAAGAATACAACCAGAAGAGAGATATCAATCTGTAATAGAAATTAAAGAAGAGCTAATGCAGAAGAAAGATACTGAAAGATCACAAGTACATACGGTTTATTCAGTTGTTAAACAGAAAACAATAGGGGTTATGTCATTAACTAATAGAGCAGGAGCAACTTTTTTTACCACTAATTTAGCAGCAGCTTTAGGGAAGAAAAACGTGCTTATATCAATAATAGAATTACCTTATGATAATCCTTATATTTATGATTTAGTAGGGATTTCTAATTATAGTGAAGTAACTTATTATTCTATTTTGAATGAAATTAACAATAATAAAACAATACAAAGGGACAAAATTACAACTATAAACAACATTATGTATCTTGTAAGAGATCCCACTAGGGGAAAGATAGACAATTGGGATGATAATAAAACTATGAAGTTAATATATTCGGCAAAAGAATCCTTAATTTCTATAGTTGATATAGGGTATAACTATGAAAATATCGAGAATCTTCTTCCAGAATTTGATTTAATATACGTTCTATATGATGCCATGCCTCCAGATTTAATGGCTAACTATAATAAGTTAGAAAAACTAGAGGCCTATAATAAAAAAAATAATAATATCAGATATGTACTTAATAGTAATAATACAGGGATAAACATGAAAACCCTTAATAATTATTTAGAGATAAGACCTGATGTTACAATACCTAGGCTATCTGCTGAATTAATGTACAGATGTGCATATAAAAAAAAGTTTCCTTATGAAGAAAAAAAATTAAAGAATATATTTGATGAAAAATTTCAATCAATATATAGAGAACTATTACCAAAAGAACTCAATGGCAAGAAGCATAGAAGAAAATTATTTGGATAATTCAATAATTAAATTCAATTGTTTGGATTATATATTAAAGTTCTATATTTTATTAGTACTAAATCATTTACTAACTAAGGAGGACAGTAATGAAAAACTTTGTAAAAGGATTAATGGGGATTATTCTAATTGTAATTGCCATTGGCTCAATCTTTTATTGGGAGGTGTATGGTAGAGAAAGTTTATTATACAAGGATATAATTGTATTAATAGAAGATGTTAACAAGAATGAAATTATAACCAGTAATATGGTTCAGTATCAGAAAAGAGAAGAAAGTTCCTTAATAGATGATCCTATAATAGATGCGAATAATATTATTGGAAAAGCAGCCAATAACTATATACCTAAGGGGGTTCAACTTGTTGATAAATATTTTCAAAATCCTAATTTAGTTCTTGATGAAGACGAATACATATTTAAAATTCCTTTAGAATGGATAAAAGCATTTCCAGAATCTCTAAGAAGGGGAGATATAATTTATTTTTATGAAGTAAGTGAGGGGACTGGGACTGAAATTGAAACTTATAATTCTACTGAGGGAGAAATAGCCATAAACAACAAAAAAGCTTTAGAAAATGAATCGATAACAAGTGCTACAGTGGCTTATGTAAAAGATGGTGCTAACAGAGAAGTCATCACTCTGAGTGAAGAAGAGAGATATAATGGCTCAAGTAAAATCAATGAAATAGAAATAATTACTGATTTAGATACGGTTAATCTATTAAGGAATTCAATCAATGATGAGAAGGTATTTATCATTATGTATCAATAGATTCTTCAATTACTTAATATCTAATGAGTTATATGGAACTGGGAGGCAACTATGGCTACTAATAATTACAAAATACATTTAATATCTAACAATGAGAATCTACGAAGAAAATTACATAATGTTAATTATTTTGATGAAGTATTTATGAGTACCTCCTTCGATGATATAAAAGAAGAGATCATTATAATTGATGATAGAATAATTAATATTAATGATTTGTTAGAAAATAAGGATAAGATATCTTCAAAATACATATTTTATCAAGTATCCCAAAAACAATTTAAATTCTCGACAAAAAGTATAATAGAGTCCAATAATATTAAGCTTATTCAACCATATATGACAGATGAAAATATAGTAGAATATGTTTGCTCAGAAGTCATAGATAAATACAAATTCACTGTTAACAAAAACATAATTACCTTTTATGGTTCTGATTCCAAAGTTGGAACGACTCAGATAGCTCAGAGTGTAGCGGAAAAGATAATAGACAAATCTTATGCAAAAGTTTGTTTGATATTTCTTGATGGAGAAGCAGGAACTGATTACACAGATATTAATTTTAGAAATAATATTGATACAATTAAGATAAAATTAATATCTGCATTAGCAACAGTTGATGAAATATTTGATATTGCTGAGAAGGTTAAAGATAACCTCTATATAATAGAAGGAACTAAATCAATTCTCTATAGAAAAGAATATCAGCCGGAAAATATTTCTTATTTACTTAATATTTTGTCATTGGCTTGTGACCTTGTGGTGGTTGATGCAGGCAGTTGCATAGATAGAGCCATGCCAATAACTGCATTAACATCTACTAACCATAGATATTTAGTAACTACTCAGCAAGCTAATAGCTTAAGAAGGTATATGCAAAAAAAACCTATTTTAGAAAGATTATCTCTAAATGATTTTCAAGTTATAGTGAATAAACACATAGCAGATGGTTCGTTATTAACCACTTATGATCTTGCAAAAGAATATGGTCATCCTTTCCTTGCTAAAATTGAATTTTCTAAATATGCATTACAAGCTGAGAACGATAGAAAAGTGTTAATCCATTACAATGATAAAGAGGTTAACAGAGATTTTGATAGATTAGCTGAAAGTATTATTGAACAACTTAATCTAAGTAAGAAAAAGACTCCTAAAAAAAAGAAATGGTTTAATAAACAAGGGGTGGGATGACAACGATGAATAATTTAGTGACTGACAAAGTGGATTTCTATAATAAAACTAATATAAAAGAATTTGATTTAGAAGAATATATATATTCTATTACAGGTGAAAAGAAAGAACGGGTAACAAATATTACTAGAGATGAATTAACAAGGTTTCAAATACTCTGTGATACTATTTTTATATATTTTCATTCTGGGTGGGAACATGAAGGTCTTGAAACAAGCACTTTGATAAGACAAAAAAATGCTATTTTGGGAAAAGAATTAGAAGTTAAATATTTCAAGGAGAATATAGAAGATTATTTGAAGAGAAATAATAAGTTAATTGAATGGTATCCTAGCTGGTATATGGATATAGTTGATGCTATTTATCAAGAGTGTTGGGGATTAGGGGGTATTGCTGAGTGGAAATACAGTAAAAAATATGCTTTGTCCCAATCTGCAAAAGTAATAGGTAACAAGATATATTTTATGGAAAATGGGAAAATGAAGTTGCAACAACAGTCCATAACAGATGATAGAAGAAAACAATTAATAAAAGCATTATTACTCAATGAGAAAAATATACACTATAATGAAAAACATGCAGAGGTATCTATGCATGATGGAACTAGAATAACCATATATGGCGAGAAACTAGTTAAGGAAAATTTAGAGGTAATAATATTTAGAAAATATATTATACCAAAACTATCATTTGAAGAGCAAGTTAAGAGAAATACGATTCCATGCGAAGTTATACCTATGTTAAAAAGCATGGTTGACATTGGATACAATGTTATTTTCACTGGAGCTGTAAGAACTGGAAAAACGACGTTCTTAGAAACTTGGCAGATGTATGAAGATACTACTTTAGAAGGGCTTATGATTGAAACTGGTGCAGAAATTCCTGCACATAAGCTTCAACCTTATGCACCAATTATTCAGTTAATAGCAGACGATGACGAGTTAGGAAACATCATGAAACCTATTTTGCGTTCTGATGCAGATTATATTATTTCAGCAGAAGCCAGAGATGGACGAGCTCTTAATGTATCAATGAGAGCTGCTAATAAAGGTACTAGAAGATGTAAGACTACTTACCATACTACTGATCCAACAGATATTTGTTATGATATTGCAGATGAAATAGTAAAGTTCTATGGAGGCGACTTGTATAATACTATTTTTAAGGTAGCAAAGTCTTTTCACTACGTTTTTCATTTTATCCAATTAGCTGATAAAAGTAAAAAAAGATTAAAGGGTATCTATGAAATAAGATTCAATCGATATGATCATAAAATAAGTATTCATCAAATATGTAAATATAATTACAGTACTGATAACTGGCAATTTAAATACGATATTGGTGATGATAAACAAGAAATAGGTCAAGAAGAGGATAAAAGAGCACTAGCTAATTTCGAAAACGAACTAAAAAAATTAGAAGAGAAATATCCTTTTAAAAACTATTTAGTTTATGAGCCTAGATATGATAGTTTAAGAGGTGAAGAAAAATGATAAATACAGGTATTACAATAATAAAAATATTATTATATTGTATGGTGATAGTGGGTATTTGGGTAATCTTTTCTAAGAATATTTTGTATTTTCTAAAGGTGATGAAGCCTAAAAAAACATTTAGAAATAATGATGAAGTATCCACCTCTAATCTATATAAACATATAAAAAGACTTTTATTAATTGTATATGGAAAAGATGATGATAAAAAAGTATCTACTTTTTATCTAATTAGTATATTATTATTTTGTCTTACATTTTTAATGGTTATACAGAGAACATCATTAGTAAGAAGCCTTTTTTTTGCAACTAGTTTATCCTTAGTTCCTTATGTTTTCTTGCGATTGAAACTTAAGCAAATAAGAGTAGAGGGTAGTTATGAAGCGGACATATTGATTAATGAATTTTTGAATCAGTATAAAATGAATAATAGAAATATTTGTGATTCAATTGATGAAACAATTTTAAAAATTAAAGAAGCACCTGTTATGAAACTGCAATTGTTTATTATGTCTTTGAAGTTAAAGGAGTATAGAAGACCTGAAGAGTTAGAAGAAATTATAGAGAATTTTGTTTATGCAGTAGGTACAGAATGGATCATCTTACTTGCTAACAACATTTATATAAGTATAACCGATAATGTAGATATTACACCAGGACTTGAAGATATTCAGAAAGAAATAAAACAAGCTATTGCTGATAAAGAAAGAGAAAAAAGAATAAACCTTGAAAGTGTTAGTATTGTAAAGTATGTAACGCCAGTGCTATATCTACTTTCAATGATACTTGCTAAAAGTGTATTTAATATTTCCATTAGAGAGTTTTTGGATTATCAGATTAATACACGTACAGGTTTTAACTATTTCATGCTTATTGTAATGATGACTATATTTAATAGTAGTTTGCTTATATTGTTAAAAAAACAAAAATTTGACATCTAGATGATTTTAATGAATAGGAGCCAAAATGAAATTTAATATTACTATACTATATTATTGTTTTGTAATTACCTTATTATATTTTGCATGGTTAATTTTTAAAAGTATGAAGAAAAAGAAGAACTACAAATATATATTTCGTTCTAAGATGAAATTTACTAAGAGCAATAGTCTAAATGAAGAAATTAATAGTGCATTTTTAGATGCTGGGATTAATATAACAATGGATAAATATAATAATTTTAGATTAATTATATTAATAGTAGCTGTCGGAGCAATATGTATTTCTTATCATAGCAATAAATCACCTATAATCATTGGATTATTATTAATGTGTTACTTGTTAACAACTCCTGTGATAAGTTTTGGTAAAAAAGAGAGTCCTTTTATGATAGTAATAAAGATGATTAGAACGCTGCAAAATAAAAAGAAAGATATAGAAATATACAGGATACTTATTCAGCTCAAGAACATAGCTATTACTCAGCAAGATAGACCTTATAGTGCTGATTATACCATTAATCAATTAATAAAGTTTTCAAAACTCACTAAAAATGCTTTAATTAATTTCTTGATGTATTATAATCTGGGAAAAGAAGATGAAGCATATAAAAAGTTTACGAAAGAAATAAATACCAAAATGGGAAATGATATCGGAGTGATTCTACTAAAACTTGATAAACTTAATCCATTAGAGTTAGTAGAGCAGATTGATATTATTAAAGATAGAAATAGAGAAGAGCATATTACAGAAAAACATAGAAGGCAAAATGCTATATCAGATTTAATTTATCTTCCTATTATAATACCTGTATTTATATTATTTCTTAACTTTATTATGATAACAATTTGGATTCCTAAAATTGATAGCGTAATATTTTTTAATTAATAAAAAGATAATAATAGACAACAAATAAATGAAAATAAGTAATATGAAAACTGGAGGAAAATATTATGAAAGATTTTTTGATTTTATGTGCAAAAGTAGCTTTAGGGTTGCTTATTGGGTTTACATTGATTTATGGAGGTACTGATTCACTTAAACAAAAAGCAAAAACTGTTAATACAAATGTTTCTGCTGGTTTTACTACTATAAATTTTGAGTCTGTACCAGATACTTCTAAATAATGGTATAGTATTCACTTACTATGAAAGGATTGTTTATGTAATTGAAAGACTTCATAATAATGTGTGCAAAAATAGCCCTTGGAATATTTATAGCAGGAGCATTGATATTAGGTACTATTAAAGGTTCTGCTAATGATAGTTTACTACACAAAACAAAGAATGTCATGCAACAGAATTTAGAATTCCAAAAAAATTACCCGTAAAATTAAATAAGTAAAGATAATTGTATGAGTTATAATTCTAACTCATACAATTACATATCAAAAGGGGATATGTATAAAATGAAAGATTTTATAGTTCTAATTGCAGTATTAATTCTTCTATTACCATTCCCGCTGCAATATGCTTTAGAAGAATATAACCACAATCAAAAGTCAGAAATACAATCATATGTATATACAGCTAAAGAGAAAGCAAAACAAGAAGGATATTTTACACCTGAGATAAAAGAACAGTTAATAGAGAATATTACTAAGAACTTCCATCTTAAGGATAGTGATGTACATATTACAACTGAAAAAGTTCGTAAATATAGACAAAGCAAATTCAATAAAGACAATCTCATATATTATAAAATTGAAATACCCATAAGAAAAATAATAGCAGTACCAATTTTATGGGGAATCAATAATGATGAAAATAAAACTATGTATATAGTAGAGGGTTATGCAGCAAGTGAGGCGATACAATAATGAAACCATTCATATTCACACTTGCCATGTTGATACTTTTTTCAATATTTCTAACTTATCAAACTGATAACAATACCTATAATAGACAACTAGAAAAACTTAAGCAGGTAGCAGATGAGTGTTCCGCTACCGCAGGACTCTTTTATGATGAAGAAGCTTATTCAACAGGAATAACTGTTTATAATCAAGAAGAGGGTATAAAAGCAATCAAACATATTATAAAAAAAAATCTAGGTTTGTTAGATGATCATACACCATCTAGTACAAGTTATTGGAAAGATACTATTAATTATAAAACAGTATTTTTTGACAATAGTAATACCGTTTTCCCCTATTCTTATACAGATGATCAGAATAGATTTACCAAGCTTATAGCAGAACCTACTATAATAGTGGTAATCAATGTTGGAAAACCATCTTTTAGATTAAAATTTCTTCGACTCAAAGATGCTGTAAGGTCATCGGCATATGAATATCTGGACAGATGATTACTTCACAGAAGTAATAAGGACTAGAATTCTATTCAAAATATAGTAATCTCATAAGTGGTGAGTATCAATTAATCACAGATAAAAAATATTTAACTAAAATGTAATAAAAGTTAGAAAAAGTACGAAATTACAGGGTTAGTTATAATAATATTGATAAAAAATTTACAAATAAATTTTGCCCCATAGATAAAAAGTGTACAATAACAAGAATCCTAGTAAAAATAGGGTAATCAGGTCTTATAAATTTGCCATAAGATCGTTAAAAAAATAACCGTGCATACAATATACTTACTATTGACATCGAGTATATATTAGTGTTACACTAACAATGTTGAAAATTGTTTAAAAAAATTTAATTATATATAAGGAGGGAACTTGTCAATGGGTAACATGTTAGAAATTCGTTGGCATGGTCGAGGCGGACAAGGTGCTAAAACAGCATCATTATTGTTGGCTGAGGCTGCGTTTGACACAGGAAAATTCATCCAAGGCTTCCCAGAATACGGTCCAGAGCGTATGGGAGCACCTATCACTGCATACAATCGTATAAGTGATGAAAGATGTCCAATTCATTCAAACATTTATGAACCGGATTTTGTAGTAGTAGTAGACGAAACATTAATCGATGTAGTAGATGTAACTGCAGGTTTAAAAGAAACTGGTGGTATTGTTATTAATACATCTAAGACACCAGACGAAGTAAAATCTAAGTTAAAAGGTTACAAAGGTGGAGTATACACAATTGATGCTAGAGAAATCTCTATGGCAACTCTTGGAAGATATTTCCCTAATACACCTATGCTAGCAGCAGTAGTGAAAGTAGCAAAGATTATGGACGAAAAAACATTGATCAAATCAATGGAAACTTCATTCCATCATAAGTTTGCTAATAAACCACAAGTAATTGCTCCTAACATGGAAGCATTAAAGAAATCACTTTCGGAGGTGAAAGGTGCATGAGTAAGAAATTTGAACATGATATAGTGCCAGCTTATACGCCTTGGCAAGAAACAACTCCAGGTGGTCTTATAACTGAGTCTGGAAATGCTAATTATTTCAAGACTGGTGACTGGAGAGCAATGAGACCTATTTGGAATGCAGATAAATGTAAGCAATGTTTATTATGCTACCCAGTATGTCCAGATGCTTCAATTATAATAAAAGATAAAAAAATGACTGGAATAGATTACGATCATTGTAAAGGTTGCGGAGTTTGTGTAAACACTTGTCCTTTCAATGCATTCGATTTTGTACCAGAAGGTGAATAATAGATAGGAGGGAAATGAAGATATGGCAATTCGTGATAAATTATCAGGTAACGAGGCTGTAGCCATTGCAATGAGACAAATCAATCCTGATGTAGTAGCAGCATTCCCAATTACTCCATCAACAGAAGTACCTCAATACTTCTCAGCATTTGTTGCAAATGGTCAAGTAGATACAGAATTCGTTCCTGTAGAATCAGAACATTCAGCTATGTCAGCTTGTATCGGAGCAGGAACTGCAGGTGCAAGAACAATGACAGCAACATCAGCCAATGGTTTAGCATTAATGTGGGAAATGTTATATATCGCTGCATCATGTAAATTACCAATGGTATTATCAGTAGTTAACCGTGCATTATCAGGTCCAATCAACATACATAATGATCATTCAGACTCTATGGGTGCTAGAGATTCAGGATGGATTCAAATATATGGAGAAAACAACCAAGAAGCATATGATAACTGTATTATGGCAGTTAGAATCAGTGAAGACAAAAACGTACAACTTCCTGTAATGAACTGTTATGATGGATTCATCACTTCTCATGCTGTTGAGAATATTGAACTTCTTGAAGACGAAAAAGTTAAAGGTTTCGTTGGTAAATATGAGCCAATGAATTACTTATTAAACAAAGATGAAGCTATAGCTGTAGGTCCATTAGCTATTACAACTCATTACTTCGAGCACAAACGTCAACAAGCAGAAAGTATGAGAGATGCTAAGAAAGCTATCTTAGAAGTATCAGCTGATTTTGCAAAATTAACTGGTAGAGAATATGGCTTATTTGAAGAATATAAAATGGAAGATGCCGAAAGAGCAATCGTTGTTATCGGTTCTACATCAGGAACAGCTAAATTCGTAGTTGACGGACTTAGAGCAAAAGGCGAAAAAGTTGGTTTAATTAAGATTAGAGTATTCCGTCCATTCCCATCAGAAGAAATTGCAAAAGCTTTAGCAGGAGTTAAAGCAGTAGCTGTATTAGATAAATGTGATGGATTCAACGCTAAAGGTGCTCCATTATTTACTGAAACAGTTAGTGCATTATACTTTGGTGAAACTAAACCATTAGCAGTGAATTACATTTATGGTTTAGGCGGTCGTGACGTTAAGACTAATGATATAGATAAAGTATACGCTGATTTAACAGAAATCGTTGCTGCTAACAAAGTAAACGATCCTTATCGTTACTTAGGCGTAGTAGAAGCTTAAAATAATTGGAGGTGAAATAGAAGATGGCATATAATTTAAAAGAAACAACACAAAAACCAGAAAGATTAACTGGTGGACACAGAATGTGTGCTGGATGTGGTGCTCCTGTAGTAGTACGTACTATCCTTAGAGCATTAAAAGAAGAAGATCATGCAGTAATTGGTTCTGCAACAGGATGTTTAGAGGTTTCTACATTCCTTTATCCTTTTACAGCTTGGAAAGATTCTTTCATTCACTCAGCTTTCGAAAACGCTGGAGCAACAGTTGCCGGTGTAGAAGCTGCTTACACATCACTTAAAAAACAAGGTAAATTAGATGATACTTATAAATTCATAGCTTTTGGTGGAGACGGTGGAACATATGATATCGGAATCCAATCATTATCAGGTGCTATGGAAAGAGGTCATGACATGGTATACGTATGTTATGACAACGGAGCTTACATGAATACTGGTATTCAAAGATCATCAGCTACTCCAAAATATGCTGATACAACAACTTCACCAGCAGGTACAGCTGTACCTGGTAAGCAACAATACAGAAAAGATTTAACTAAAATTATGATTGCACATGGTATCCCATATATAGCTCAATCAGCTCCTTTCAAAAATTTCAAAGATTTATATGAAAAAGCTGAAAAAGCTATTTATACAAAAGGACCAGCATTCCTTAACGTATTAGCTCCATGTCCACGTGGATGGAGATACGAAGCTGATCGTTTAATGGAATTATGTGAAATCGCTATAGATACTTGCTTCTGGCCACTATATGAAGTAATTAATGGAGAGTACAAGTTAACTTACAGACCTAAAAACAAACGTCCAATTAGTGATTGGTTAGAAGCTCAAGGAAGATTCAAGCATGTAGCTAAGAATCCAGAAATTGTAGCTGAAATACAACAAGTAATTGACGAAAGATGGGAAACATTATTAAGACTTTGTGGAGAAGAAGCTTAAGAAATTTTCTTATTATACAATTAAAGCACCAGCCATTTTTATGGCTGGTGTTTTTAATGTTCTTTTTATTAACAAATAATGGTTGACTTATTCTGTGTAATGGATACAATAATAATAAAAAACATAACTTTAAGGGTGGGCACATGAAATGAAGACTTTTACCAAAATATGTAATATTTTTGATAGCTATAATTATCAAACCATTCCAACTGATAGTAAAAAAGTTAAAATGTACGCAACATTTAATAATAGCAGTTTATATCTAATAAATATAATATCTCTTGACAGTGCTTATACTTTCAGTAAAGAAAATTTTAATGAATATAAAATTATAACCAAAGAGCAATTTGGTCATATAGATACCAATAAAATTATTTTATTGAATCTAATAATAACAGATAATACATTAGATATATATAAAGATGTTAACTATACGCCCGACTTTGATGAAGACCTTATAGACATCAATTGGATTATTGATGAAGGTGAAGGAAAACTTATAATTCCAAGTATGCAGGTAAACAATGTAATAGGTATAGAAAAGGACATAAGAAAATTATTGGAATCAAATGATGAATCATGGGGACCTAAAATTATTCAAGAAAACGCTAGTATCCCTTATATTACCTATGGTCTTATCGCCATTAATATTGTTTTCTTCATATATATGGAGAGATCAGGAGGAACAACTAATATTCGCAATCTTGTTAAATTTGGTGCTATAGACTATTATTCATTTTTTACAAAAGGCGAGTATTATAGAATAATAACCTCAATGTTCATTCATATCGGTGCACTTCATCTTTTATATAATTCTTTTTCATTATTCATCTTTGGAACTAGAATTGAAAGATACATGAAGAAATGGGAATATATATTACTATATGGATTATCAGGAATCGCTGGAGGTTTGCTTAGTATAACAGTAGATATGGTGAATGAAAGACCAGTAGTTTCTGCTGGAGCATCAGGTGCTATATATGGACTCATCGGAGCTATCTTAGTCTATTCAATAATATACAAAAAGCACATTGGCGGAATTAATTCCTATACAATATTAATTATGTTCATTGTAGGTATAGCTTTTGGTACTGCGAATCCAGGAATAAGTAATTTGGCACATCTTGGCGGTTTTTTGGGTGGAGCACTAGTAGCTTATCTGCTAACATTTAGAAAGAAGGCCTAGTTGCAATATTTATTTAATAAATCATCATAAGAAGTGAATAAAAGAGCCCGGCAAAGAGAAAAATAAACATACAAAATAACTTTTTGCGGTGGTGAATTTATGTTTTTCAGTAAAGAAGTTTTACAAAATGAAGCAAGTGTCCTATATGATGACAAAGAAGTGCTTGAAGTACTAAATGACTATTATAATGACTACTCTAAATGGGAAGATAAGATAAATAAAGAGAGAGAAGAAGTATTTAAGATTATTACTAATTATTGTATGAAATTTTACAAAAACAGTCTTATATCAACTATTGAAGAAGATTTTTACAATAAATTCATTCTATTATTTATGCCAAGTTACAGTTTATCATTGACAGAACAAGAACTTAAGCTCACTCTAACTGAATTAAGTAGACTTCTTGAATACATCAATAACTGTCATGGAATTAATTTGCACAAGAATTACAAAAAAAGTTACACAGCTAATATTGATGAACTTACTAGGGTGTATTATATCCTTAGAAAAATACAAAAATATACAGAAGCACCAGTGCTTAGTTTCAATCCAATGATAATTGATATGAATTGCTACAAAAAGAGAAAAAAACATGTAGAAGTATCTAAGAGAGAAATGTACGAGCAAGGACACTTTGAAATTATAGATAAAATAGGTGGAATTATAATTTTAAAGAAAAGAAAATTGAAATCTAGTAATACTTATATTAAAATAAAAGTAGAAAGTTCTCTTGCATCAGATATGAGATGTGGGGATGTAATAAATATGAGAATCAAAAAAAGGTTTTTCTATACTACTTGGGATATAATTGATGTAAAAGATTATTACTCGAGTAAAATAAGCAAGTACATTGATTAAAAATAACTGGGGGACATTATTTTTTGTCCCTCTATCTACTTAGAGGGAGGACATATGAAGATAATAATCATTTATACGGGCAATGGGTTGGTTGATGATTTATCGTTGGCAGCAGTGAAACGAATACATACTGTACTTAATGAATTAGAAGTTAATGTAAAACAATTTAATCTTGAATACGATGATATAACAGAAGAATTTTTCAAGGAATTATTAACAGCAGAAGGAGTAGTATTAGCAACAACTGTAGAATGGATAGGTATAGGGGGCAGGATGCAGACATTTCTTGATAGATGCTATCATTCTAACCAGCAAGAGCTGTTTGAGGATAAGTATTTAATGTCAGTAGTATTAACTAAGGTAAGTGGAGATAGAGATGCCTCTAACCATCTAATAAAATGTTGGGATATGTTAGGGGGTATGGAAGGCGTAAATATCTGTGGTAAAATAGAAAAATTCGTGGAGATAGAAACTAACGAAAAAATAATATCAATAATAGATAAAAAGACTGAAGATTTTTATAGAGTTCTTAATCAAAAACGTGATACGTTACCAACAGGTACTGTTTATAGGGCTATGAATATATCTAACGAAATTGAGAATAATGAATCCGATACATTTACTAAGATGAATATAATTGATGAATATGTAGGAGATAGCAGGAATAATACTAAGATCATTGAGGAAGATCCATTTATCGTAGAGCAGAGACAGGATATATTAGAAATATCAGATTTCCTGAAACAACAATTAAATCAGAATGATAATTTATCTGGAAATAAATATATTGATAGATTCCTTCAGACATTCATGTGTGAAGACCCATCATTCACTTGTACATATAATATAATAATAACAGATCAGAAGAATAAAAACATAATACTAAAAGTGAAAGATAAAAAATTAGCTGGATATATAGGATCGTCCCCTTCAGCTGAGGTAATTATCAATATTGATACTAATACATTAGATCAAGTTATAAATGGTAAATTAACCATTCAAAGAGGCTTTTTGACAGGTAAATTAAAAGCCAAGGGTAATTTTACATTACTATACGAGTTTGACAATATATTTAAATTCACTGAGTTCTAATAGTGGTTTTAGTGTCAAAAGCAAGTTTCGCTAATGAATGATGCATTCAAGTTTAACTATATGCTTTTGACACTATGACCAATAATGATTTACAAAAAGTAATTCACTATCTATATATTATTTCTGAACAAACATCTGAACAAATACCTTACCATATCTTGGATCATTAAATATACCGATACCCACATAATTAAAATCTGTACTTAGAATATTTGCTTTGTGTGACGAACTGTTCATCAGAGAATATTGAGCAGCTTCTACAGTACTATTACCAGCGATATTTTCTCCAGCCATTTTATAATCCACAGAAAAATCCGAAAGCATTTTGAAAGGAGAACCGTATATAGGCGAATCATGACTAAAATATTTGTTGGTTGATAAATCTTCTGCTTTTATTCTGGCTACTCTCATAAGTTCCATATCTAATTTATAGGCAGGTAGACCAGCGCTTTTACGCTCTGCATTTATTAAATTAATCATAAGTGTTTCTTCTGGTGATAGATTACCACTGTATTTATCAGGTTCTTTAGTAGTTGGTGCAGGATTATAGTAGGAGTATACACGAGTATAAGTACTTGAGATTACACCCACCGAACCATCTTTCATATGAATTACATACCAACTGCCAAGTGTACCAAGAACATCTAGAACATCTCCTCTGGACACACTACCGATTTTTCCATATGAAGTACTTGGACCTATTCTGACATTTAATTTATAGGCTGTAACTTCAACCTGTTTTACATTGGTCCACTTAAAAATCAAACTTTTAGCAGTAGATACATTTGGTATTAAAAAACTAAGTAATAAGATAATAACTAACGATGTCATTAAGATTTTGGGTCTATTAATTCGTCTTCTCATACTGTCACTTCCTTCCAATATTATTATGGAAAGAACCAAGAGAATATATACAATAGGGTGAGTGGTAATTTATAACAAAGTATATTTAAAAATAATATTTAAGGGTAATATTGAGTATACATATATAAAATGAATTAAGTAATTAGTATATAATCTAAGATAGATGAATCTATACCATATATAGCTAAATATTTAATTCATCTTATATCTAAGAAAAGGAAGATGATAAATAAGATGGATAATAAATCTTCAAGTGAAATTATAGAAAGAGAACAATTATTATTACTTTATGAAAATCTAATTGATGAAGGATATAACCTATGTACAGGTTATAAAGCTATGCACAACAAAATAATTTCCCATATAAATAGAAATATCGTACAAGAGCTTATGAGATCAAAGATAAATCAATGTAATGAATTAATTAATCTCTATAATAAATTGGGTTGCAGGAAGTATGTAAACAAGAAGATGAATTATGATAAAAAATATAGGTTAGCTCAGATGTTTGCAAAAGAAAGTAATCATGGGGAGGTGTTAAATTATATATATGCTAATACCATTGATTATGATATAAAGCATATGATACAGAAAATTATTAATGACGAGAATCTAATCTTATTTAAATTATTGTACCTGCAGAGCTTGCTCGGTATTAATTGGGAGGCTGACAATAAATGATGTGCCTTCTCCTTCTTTGGTTTCAACTTCAATAGTACCACTGTGTTGTTCGATTATGGATTTTACTATAGGTAACCCAAGACCTGTTCCATTTTCTTTATAAGTTACAAATGGTTTGAAGATTTCGTCTACTCTATCGTCTCTAATACCTGATCCAGTATCGCTAACGGTAATCAATAGATAGGTATCTATATAGTTGACATCAACTGTAACTGTACCGTTTTCATCAGTTGCTTCTATAGCATTCTTGATCAGATTCATAAAAGCTTCCTTTAATCTTGTTTTGTCACCGGATATGACAGGCAGATCTTTTGTTTTGGTCATATACAAGTTGATGTTCTTGTTATATGCTGATGAATAAAAGTATTTGGCTACAGAATCAAGTAAGGAAGATACATCAACACATGTCTTTTGTATATTGAATGAGTAATTTAAAGTGTTGAAATCATTAAGTAATAGGCATATGTAATCAAGTTCTTCATATAGAGAACTCCAATGGGTATTACTCTTAACTTCTGGAGTCTGGACTTCAATAAGTTGTAAGGTGCTTCTGATCAATGAAATCGGATTCTTGATTTCATGAACTATTTTTGCGATTATTTCTGGTTTTCTAGTTTGCTGATAGATATTTAACCAATCGTCAAGTAATACAGAAAAATTTTCGATAATACTTTTTTCGTGATAATTCATTTATCCACCTCCTAACGTTTACTATTGTATCAAAGAAAATGGAATAATACAATGAATAATATTTAAAAAAACTCAATATTTGATAAAATACTAACAAATAGTATAATTTATACCAAATAAATATCATATTATTTATATATATTAATAGTATGTAAATTAGCCCTTATGATTATAAATACCCATAATAAATTATTACAAAATTATCCTTGAAAAAAGTTAAAATATAGTTTAGTATAGTCTATACAGGCTTGGTATTTATTTATCATCGAGGGATTATGTCTTATGAATAATATCTTAGGTATAGGCTGATACTTAGATATTGAGATAATAAGGCATTGGGAAGGAGAAATTATGATTAAACAAAATTGTTTATTCTGCAATGTTGCCAGTGGCTCTATGGATTCTTCTACAATTTTTGAGAATAGTGAATTTAAAGTTGTCCTTGATCCATATCCAGCAGCAAAAGGGCACACATTGATTATTCCAAAAGAACATATAGAGAACATATATGAACTAGATACTGAAACAGCATCGAGATTATTTGCTCTTGCAACACATATTGCAAAGGTATTAAAGAGTATTTACAATTGCGATGGACTAAACATAATACAAAATAATGGCGAAGCAGCTGGTCAGACAGTATTTCATTTTCATATGCATCTTATACCAAGATATAATAATGATAATGTAAAGATTAAATGGGAAACCATTAAAGTTGAAAAAGAAGAGCTGGATGCTATTGCTCAAGAAATTGCAAGAAGGCTATAAATATTATCTGAGGGCATTTCTATAATAGAAATGCCCTTAATTAAAATAAATTATTATTTCCTATTTCACTAATTCATTTATTAGAGTTAGTATGTTTTCAATACCGTTGCTTGATTTACTATGATTCATGTGATCAATATAATCATTTCTACTGTTATATACAGTATCTATGGCTTTCATCATATTCTTAGGGGTCATATCCTCCTCGTTAAGAACATAACTATATCCATGTTTTTCAAAAGAAGCAGCATTAAGTATCTGGTCACCTCTACTAGCATTAGCTGGTAATGGAATAAGTACATGAGGTTTCTTAAGAGCTAATAACTCGGAGATTATGTTAGCGCCAGATCTTGATATAACCACATCACTCATTGCTAATATGTCTGACATTTCTTCATTAACATATTCAAACTGTCTATAGCCTTCTATACCTACTAGTTCTTCCTTTAGATTATTCTTACCACATAGATGTACTAACTGATATTTTTTTAATAATAAGTCAAGAGCTTCTCTAAGAACGTCATTGATTCTGACAGCTCCTAGACTACCACCTGTCATCAATAATACTGGTTTTGAACTACTGAATTCACATAAGGATAGACCTTTTTCTCTATCACCTTGCAATATTTCTTCTCTAATAGGTGTTCCAGTAAGAACAGCTTTATCTTCTGGAAGATGTGTAAGTGTCTCCGCAAAAGTAGTACATACTTTTGTTGCAAAAGGAATACTTATTTTGTTAGCAAGTCCTGGAGTCATATCTGATTCGTGTATAATTGAAGGTACTCTATTTAACTTGGCACCTAGAATAACGGGAACTGATACAAAACCACCTTTTGAAAATATTATGTCGGGTTTTAATTTTCTAATTACTTTAGCTGCCTGACCCACGCCTTTTACAACTCTAAATGGGTCTGATAGATTCTTGAAATCAATATATCTTCTAAGTTTTCCAGATGAAATTCCATGATAAGGAATACCTTTTTTCTCTACTAAATCTTTTTCCATACCATTGTAAGAACCTATATAATGAACATCATAACCAAGTTTGTCTAGATGAGGGATAAGAGCTAGATTAGGCGTTACATGTCCAGCGGTTCCTCCACCTGTTAATACAATTCGTTTCACATTTTTTACCTCCAGTGTGAATCTAAGTCTGTTTGTATTATTATTATCCCTTTTGGTAAAATAAATGTCAATAGGTTTATAGTAAAAGTGCTGATAAAAATATCTTTCAATAAGCATATTTGTATTAAAAATACCATATAAAAATATGTGTTTATCGTAAAACATTATATAAATAAAACGCATCATTGACAATGATATGAAAGAACGGTAGAATATAGTCGTAAAATATAAAAAAATAAAACAAAAGAGATGGAGTGAGTAATAATTATGAAAAGATTAAGGGAATTTAGTGTGTGTTTATTAATTGCAGTACTTTTGTGTACAACTACATGTGTGTATGCTAACAGTGATGATCTGGCAAAACCAGAAGTAACTAAAGTTATGGGAATTGAAGGAAATAGAGTAGAGATTACTTTTAATGAAGAGCTAGATAAAACTACAGTTGAAGAAATTTCCAATTATACTATCTTTGAAAAATACGGAAGTAAAGAACAGTTACAAGTATTAGAAGCAGTAGTTGACGAGTCTAAGACTAAGGTTATTGTTACTACAGAAAAACAAAAAGGTTGTACTCTATATGGAATTGATATTTCTGGAATAGCAGATTTAGCTGGTAATGTGATGGATAATGACTATAAAGTTTTTGTTGGTTTGGAATCAGATTACATCGTAGATGATAAGGATTTTGATATAGTTAGTGTGAGGGCAATTACTAAAACAAAAATTATTTTAAAATTTAATAAAAAGATTAGTGATGTTTCGGCTGAAAATTTAACTAATTATGTAATTAAAGAAAAATACGGTGTTAAACCAGTATTAAAAGTACTTAGTGCAAAATTGGATTCAACTGGTTATGAAGTTACATTAATAACAGAAGAATTGAGAGGCTCAATCTTATATAGTGTTGTAATAAATAATCTTATGGATGCATCAGGACAGATCTTTAGAGAGGTAGATTCACTATTTGTGGGGGTTAGTTCTTCAGAAGAATTTGTAGTTACAAGTGTTAAATGTACTGCTGATAATACAGTAGAAATAACTTTCAACTGTGAAATCAATGAACAAACAATACATAATATGTCATATTATGAAATTAGTAAAAAGTATGGAGATAAACAAAAAGTACAAGTACTTAGTGCTTCTATTTCATCTGATTCAAAAAAAATAATATTAGCAACAGATGAGTTAGAGCCTAATTGGCTATATGAATTAAAAGTCCAAAATGTGAATAGCGTATGGGGAAATGTTTTAGAACCTGTTGCTAAATGTTTTGTGGGTAGATAAGCTTAATTTAAATCAAATAAATTGAAAAGAAAGGTTATATTCATTTTAATGAATATAACCTTTCTTTATGAATCTTATTCTTTGTGAAGCGGTTGGCTAAGTTTTTTTGAAGTATAGGTTGATTGCTCTTAATATTTATTAATAGGCCAATCCATAAAAATGATTAATATAATTACTTGGTTATAAAGTATTGCTTTAAAAATAATAATAGATAAATTAACAAATCTTTATTATATTAATTATATAAAATATTTTGATAATTAAACAGTATAAAATAAATAAAACTAAATAATACTTTAATAAAACATGAAATTATACTATAACTATTGATAAATATTATCGAAAATATTAGAATATGGCTTGTAGAAAACCAAATATAATATTAATTAAAGGAGACGATGCAAATTATGAAACAGATTAAAAGAATTAGTATGGGTTTTTTGGTAACTGTACTTTTTTGTACTAATGTAGTTGCTTATGCTAGCACTAATGACTATGAGAGGACAAGTATTTCAGATTTTAAGATCTTGAACGAAAATCAATTACAGATTACATTTAGTAGAGCAGTAGACAAAGAAGCAGCTGAAGATATTTCTAATTATAATATACATCCATCTATAGGAGCCGTATTCTATTATGTAGATATCAAATCAGCTAAGCTTGATGAAACTAACACTGTAGTTACACTTAATACTGGTGATATAAGTCATGATATGTTCATGCTTGGTATCAATAACAACATCAAAGATATAAATGGTGTTAACATTGATAATTGTTGGAGAATATTCTGTTATCATCCACAAGCTGAAAATATGCAAGTGAAAATTATTGATAATAATAAAGTAGAGATTAATTTTAATCGTGTAGTAGATAAAAAATCAGTTGAAAATATCTCTAATTATAATATAAGTGATGTATATTATACATATGGATGTGAAACATATGGAGTGGTAGATATCCAATCAGCAGAACTTGATATTACTGGTACTAAAGCAATACTTAATGTTAATAATTTACGAGCTGAATCTGTATATGCAGTACTTATTGAAAATGTTATGGATATTGATGGTAATGGAATAAATACTTCAATATTATTTCAAAAATAACTAGAAGATACATTAATAGTTAAAATTCATTCGTGGATAGTCTGACAGAATATAAGAATATATAATAGGTGAAACGGTTATATCTAGATAATTATAAATAGATATAACCGTTTTTTTATGACATAGTAAGTTTCATATGACAAGAGCTATAAAAAATAATATTAGTACTTGCAAATATTAATATTATATCATATAATGATTTTAGAAAACCTTTTCTATAATAGGAGGTGAAGGGATGGATCAGCAAAAAAGAGCTACAATCGCTGATGTTGCCAAACTAGCAGGAGTTTCCATTACTACAGTATCAAGAGTAATGAATAAGAACTATCCTGTAAAAGAAACAACTGCAAAAAAAGTTCAAAAAGCAATAGAAGAACTAGAATTTAAGCCTAATCTACTAGCTAGAGGACTTATACATAACAAAACCCAAACTATAGGAATTCTTACGCCTAGCATAGAAAACCTTTTCTTTTCTGAAGTGGTAAAAGGAATTGATAGTGTTATTAAAAACAAAGGGTATACAACGTTTTTGTGTAATACTGAAGGAGATCCAGAGCAGGAAAAGCTAATGATTGACAATATGAAAGATAGAAGTGTTGACGGTATTATTGCAATTAACCCTAGAACCAAGAATATCAAATCAGGTTATTATGAGGGGATTAGTAAACAAATACCGCTAGTCATTATTAATGGATATAACAGAGGTATTCACTGTAACTATGTTCTTAATGATGGAGAAGTAGGGACTTATGAAGCATTAAAGTATCTATATGAATTAGGTCATAGGGATATAGTTTTCCTAAGAGGACGATACAGTTACTCATATGATGTGAAAGAGGATATATATAGACAATTCTGTGAAGAGAATAAGCTGGATTTTAATGAAGAAAACATATTGGTGATTGAAGATGGTAATGGACTTGAAGCTGTTGAGCAGTCAAAAGCGATAGTTGAAAATATAATTAAGAGAAATGGTAAAGCTACTTGTTTATTTGCTTGTAATGATTGGATGGCAGTAGGAGCATTGAATGCGGCTAAGTCTCTGAATATATCGGTACCACAAGAATTTTCTATTATAGGGTTTGATAATACTATTATAAGTCAGATAACAGAACCTAGTCTCACAACAGTAGATCAGAACATGACAGGACTTGGACAGATATCGGGTAATAGGATATGTGAGATTATTAGAGATAGGGATAAGGAGAATAAGAAGATTATTATTGAAACTAGGTTAATTAGTAGAGATAGCGTAGCTGGGAGATTATAAATTTTAGTGTGGCTACCGTAGGTAATATATATACAAAACAGCTCATATTTAATAATTGAAGAAAAACTAAATTCGTTCCAATAAATATTACTAAACCTTGACAACTCCTGACGTCAAACAGTCAAGGTTCTTAACGTAATATTTATTTCCACTCATTAAGATTTTCTAACAAATATTAAAAAGTCGCTTTATTTGTATATATATTACCTACTGGGCTATGTTAGATATTGATAGAGATATAATAATTAGATAATAAAAATAATATAAGATTAAAATTATAGAGAGGAATGAAATAGATATGGAGAGAGAGATTGTTGGTAAGTTTGTGGAGTTGTATGGTGGAGAAGAGAGTGGTGTAGATAAGTTTTTTGCGCCGGGGAGAGTTAATTTGATTGGGGAGCATATTGATTATAATGGAGGTTATGTTTTTCCATGTGCTCTTGATTTTGGTACATATGCGGCGGCTAGGAAGAGGGATGATGGTAAGGTTAGGTTTGCTACTCTTAATTTTGATCTTAAGGTAGAAATTGATGTTGATAATATTAGTTATAAGGAAGAACATGATTGGACTAATTATCCTAAGGGAGTTCTTAAGGAGTTTATTGATAAGGGTCATGAAGTTGGCGGTTTTGATATTTTGTATTATGGAAATATTCCTAATGGTTCGGGGTTATCTTCTTCGGCATCTCTTGAAGTTCTGACAGCTGTAGTTGTTAATGAGTTGTTTGATTGTAAGGAAGATATGGTTGAAATGGTAAAAATGAGTCAGAAAGCAGAGAATCAATTCGTAGGAGTTAATTGTGGTATCATGGACCAATTTGCTTCAGGTATGGGAAAATTAAACCATGCAATATTACTTGATTGTGAAACATTAGAATATAAATATGCACCTCTTAAGCTAGAGGGTTATAAGATTGTTATAGGAAACACTAAGAAAAGAAGAGGTTTAGCAGATTCTAAATACAATGAAAGACGTTCAGAGTGCCAATATGGTCTAGAATGTATTCGAAAAGAATTGGATATCAAGAATCTATGTGAGATGGATGTAGAGACATTTGATAAGTATAAGCATTTTATTGATAAAGATATTCCTAGAGATAGAGCTAAACATGCTGTAGAAGAAAATATAAGAGTTATAGAAGCAGTAGAAGCACTTAATAATGAAGATATTATTACATTTGGTAAATTGATGAATGCTTCTCATGAATCACTCAGAGATTTGTATGAAGTTACAGGTGTTGAACTTGATACTATGGTAGAAGAAGCTAGAAAGATAAAAGGAACTATAGGTTCACGTATGACTGGTGCTGGTTTCGGTGGTTGTACAGTTAGCATTGTGAAGGAAGATTGTGTTGATGAGTTTATAGAACAAGTTGGTAAGAATTATGAAAGAAAAATAGGGTTGAACCCTGAGTTTTATGTAGCTAATGTTGGTAATGGAGCTGGAAGAATCTAAAAATAGAAGGGAGATATTACAATGGCAATTTTAGTATGTGGTGGAGCAGGATATATTGGTTCTCATACAGTGGCAAGACTTGTCCAGAAAGGTCAAGAAGTTATTGTATTTGATAACTTACAAAAAGGACATAAAGAGGCAGTACCAGAGAATGTTAAGTTATGTATAGGTGATCTTAGGGATAGAGATGCTCTAGATAAAGTTTTTAGTGAGAATAAGATAGATGCTATTATTGATTTTGCAGCAGATTCTCTTGTTGGTGAGAGTGTTAATGAGCCATTAAAATATTATAACAACAATATGTATGGAACTATGTGTTTATTAGAGAAGATGAAGGAATATGGAATTAAATATATTGTATTCTCATCTACAGCGGCTACATATGGAGAACCAGAGAGTATTCCTATTGTGGAGACAGATAGAACTGTGCCTACTAATCCTTATGGAGAGACTAAATTATCTGTTGAGAAGATGCTGAAGTGGTCGGATAATGCTTATGGAATTAAGTATACAGCACTTAGATATTTTAATGCGGCAGGGGCTCATGTTGATGGACATATAGGTGAAGACCATACTCCAGAGTCTCATCTTATACCTATTATATTAGAAGTAGCACTTGGTAAGAGAGAGAAAATATCTATATTTGGTAATGATTATCCTACAGAAGATGGTACTTGTGTCAGAGATTATATTCATGTTACTGATTTAGCAGATGCTCATATCTTAGCTCTTGAAAGATTGCAAAATGGTGGAGTTAGTACTGTATTTAATCTTGGTAATGGAAAAGGATTTTCTGTTAAAGAAGTTATTGAAGTAACTAGAAAAGTTACAGGACATTCTATACCTGTTGAAGAAGTTGCTAGGAGAGCAGGGGACCCTGCTGTGTTAATAGCTTCTTCTGACAAGGCGGTTAAGGAGTTGAATTGGAAGCCACAGTATAATTCTTTGGAAAGAATTATTGAGAGTGCGTGGAAATGGCATGTGAATAATCCTAATGGATATGGTGATAAATAAGTAGAGTGTTAATTAATCAAACTTGAATTGGAGGTAGAACTGTGGAAAAAGTGCAGAGTAATATTGAAAGACTTATTAAGTTTGGACTTAGTAACAATATGATAACAAAATGGGATACTCAGTTAGTAAGAAATTCTATTATGGATATATTAGCAATTTCCGAGCCTTATGATGGAGAGCTAGATAGTTATGAAGAGATAGATTCTCCCGTGGGGATATTGGGGGAATTATTACAGTATGCTGTGGATAATAATATAATAGAAGATACTGTTACATATAGAGATATGTTGGATGCTAGGATTATGGCTACGCTTATGCCTAGACCTTCTGAATTAGTTAATAGATTTTATGGTATAGCTGATGGAGAAGGTATAGAGAGTGCGACGGATTATTATTATAAATTGTCTAAGGATTCTAATTATATAAGGATGGATAGGATAGCTAAGAATGAGTATTGGGTTGCTGATACTCAGGTAGGGCAATTGGAGATTACTATTAATCTTTCTAAGCCAGAGAAAGATCCTAAGGAGATTGAGAAGGCTAGGAGTATGCCTAGTGCCAATTATCCTAAGTGTTTTTTATGTATAGATAATGTTGGATATCCAGGGAGATTGAATCATCCGGCTAGGAATAATCATAGGGTGATTCCAGTTGAGTTAAGTAGTGAGAGTTGGTATCTGCAGTATTCGCCTTATGTATATTATAATGAGCATTGTATAGTTTTTAATGAGAAGCATGTTCCTATGAAGATATCTAAGGATACTTTTGTTAGGTTATTGTCATTTGTGGAGAAGGTTCCTCATTATTTTGTTGGGTCTAATGCTGATCTGCCAATAGTTGGTGGTTCTATTCTTAGCCATGACCATTTTCAAGGTGGACATCATGTTTTTCCTATGGAAAAGGCATCTATTATTAAGGAGTTAAGGAAAGATGGTTATGAAGAGGTTAAGATAGGATTGGTTAGGTGGCCTTTATCGGTTGTTAGATTATCTTCTGGGGATAAGGATAAGTTGATTGAGCTTGCTGATGAGATTCTAGGTAAGTGGAGAAATTATTCTGATGAGAGTCTTGGTATATTAGCTTATACAGAAGAAGATGGTAAGAGGATTCCTCATAATACTATAACACCTATAGCAAGGATTAATGGAGATGGGGATTATGAACTTGATTTAGTTCTTAGAAATAATAGAAGAAGTGAGGAACATCCAGATGGTATATTCCATCCTCATGCACATCTACATCATATTAAAAAAGAAAATATTGGACTTATTGAAGTTATGGGACTTGCTGTACTTCCTGCAAGACTTAAGAAAGAGCTTTCATTAATAGAAGATATTCTAATAGGTAAGATAAAAGATGTTGAAAAGTATGAAGTGCTAGAGAAACATTGTGTGTGGACCCAGAGATTAGTCAAAGAGTATGGTAGAGATATGAAGGTTGATGAAGCGAAAGAGTGTATTAGGAAAGAAGTAGGTAACATCTTTGCTCAGGTACTTGAGTGTGCTGGAGTTTATAAGATGGATGAGGAAGGTATTGCAGGGTTAGAGAGATTTATAAAAGCTTAAGAATTATATATTGAATAGCAGTATTAATCACTACACTATTATAAATATAATAATGTGGTGATTTTTCTTATTAATTAATGATTTCACAATGAATTCTTAACATAGTCAAGAAATACTATAACTATATATTACGGTAATATTACAATGCAGGAAAATGCTTGTATTAATGGTTAATAATGTTATATAATTAGCTAAGTGTCATTATTATCCATAATATATAATTTTTTCATGTAAGAATTCTATTACAGATTTGTTACATATAGATATATTATATTGACTGGAAAATAATGTAGTGCTATAATTTACCATGTGCTTGAAAGGTGGATAACCTTTCCAATTTAAAGAAAGCAAATTAAAAGGAGGAGAAATATTAATGAAAAACTTAAAGAAAGTTTGTGCATTAGTTCTTTCATTAGCAATGATCGTGTCATCATTCACTATGTCATTTGCTGCTGAAGATACAATGACTGATGCAGATAAGTGCGCTGCCTTAGGTATGTTAAAAGGTGATGGCGACGAAGGTGTAACTGAGGAGTATCTTGCAAAATCAACTACAAGATTCCAAGCTGCTCTTATGTTCCTAAGATTACAAGATCTTGAAGATGAAGCGTTAGCTTTTGAAGGAACTGAGAATTTTGAAGATGCAGAAGATTTACAATGGGTAGTTGGAAGAAATGCATTAGCTTATTTAAAAGCTAATCCAGAATTAGGATGGGTTGGATTTGAAGGAAAGATTAATCCTAATCGTGTTGTAACTGCTCAAGAATATTACAAAGTAATGCTTGAAGCATTAGGTTATGAATATGGTGAAGAAGGAGATTTCACTTGGGATGCAGTTCTTACATTTGCTGAAGAAAAAGGCTTAAAAGCTGCTTCAGAAGTTGAAAACTTCACTAACAATGATATCGCAGCTGTAACTGTTGAAACTTTAAATGCTGAAAATAGCGAAGGTGTTAAACTTATCGATGCATTAATCGAAAAAGGTGCTATTGATGAAGCAAAAGCTGTTGAAGTTGGTTTAGTAGAAGTTTCTTCAGAAGTTGCTGTTAAATCAGCTGTTGCTCTTAACTCAAAAGTGATTAAAGTAACTTTAAAAGAAGCTGCTGAAAATGTAAGTTTATCACAATTCACAATCGTAGATAAAGATGCTACACCAGTTGAAATTGCTGATGTTGAATTAGCTCCTTGGGATGCTGAGAACAAAACAGTTTTAATTACATTAGCTGAAGATTCAACAAGTGGTAATCTTTATACAGTAACAAGTGGAGAAGTTTCAGTCAACTTTGGTGGAAAAGCTAAAGACGAAACTAAACCAGCTATCGAATCAGTTTCATCAAATGATTACAATGAAATGACAATTACTTTCAAAGAAGCTGTAAGAATTGATGGATTAACTGTTAAACTTGCTAAAAAATATGCTGATAAAGCTGAATTAGCTACTATGGACTTTACTTATTTAGATGAAAAAACTGTTATAGTTAAAACTGATGATCAAGCAGCATCTACTCTTTATGGTGTAGAAGTTGAAGGTGCAGTTGACTTAGCAGGAAATACAATGGATAAAGATGATGATAAATCTTTCGTAGGAACTAAGAAAGATGATTCTAAACAAGCAATTAAAGAAGCAAAAGCTTTAGATTATAACAAAGTATACGTTGACTTTAAAACTAAAGTAGACTTCGATACATTAAATGATGCTACTTTCAAGCTTGAAAAAGCTTATGGTACTGCTACAGAACTTCAAGTGTTAGAGGTTAGACAAGCGACTACTACTGAAACAGCTGAATTTAATTCAAGTAATGATACAACTGCAGAACAAAATACTGCAATCAAAACTGGTGTTGTATTAATGGTTGAAGATATGAAAGCTTCAACACTTTATAAAGTAACGGTTGAAGGTGTTGGTACATTATATGGTCAACCAATGTCTACTACTACAGCTGATAAAAATACTTCTTTTGTAGGTATGGCAAAACCATCTGGTAAATTCAAAGAAGATGGAGATGTAAAAGCTGTTAGTGCAACAACTATTGATGTTAAATTCCAAAGAAAAGTAGAAAAAGATTTAGCAGAAGATATTGCTAACTATGATATCAAAAAAGCTTATGGTGATAATGCTGAATTAGAAGTATTAGCAGCAGAAGTAAAAACTGATGGATATACAGTTAGATTAACAGTTGGAGAAATGAAAAATTCAACATTATATAAATTAACTGTAACTAACTTAAAAGATATCTATGGAAATGATCAAGATAAAATTGAACCATCATTCGTAGGTCAAGGAAAACAAACTAAGATCACTAAAGTAACTATTTCTCGTACAGGTAATGATACAGAAATCGTTGCTAAATTCGATAAGAGTGTAGGAGATAATGCTACTGATGTTGCATTATACTTTATTAATAATGGTGTTGGATATCCAGAAAGCGTTGCTTTAGTTGATGATGATCCTACTGCTGTTAAATTAACTATTCCTAAAACTACTGATGGTAGAACTTATGAATTAGCAGTTAAAGGTCTTAATAATGCTGATGCAATAGCTATGGACGCTGATGGTGTTAAAGGTACTTTTGTAGGTAGAGGGCTTGAAGCTACATTACCACAAATTACTGGTGCTGTTACATTAAACAATAAAAAGATGGAAATCTACTTTGACAGAGATGTAACTGATTCTACTGTACAAGGGAAAATTTGGGATACTACTTCTGCAACAGACAAACTTGATGGAAGTGTGTTAACTATTGTAGCAGATTATGCAAATAATACAACTCCAATAGGAACAGTTTTTGCTTATCAAAACCCTCAAAACAAAAATAGCTTAATAGTAGTTGGTGCAAATGATGCATTTGCTCCTGTAACAACAGGAACTACATATGATAAACTTATTTTAACTGGTAGAAGAGAAAATATTAAAGGGAATTCTAGTACTACAGATAGAACTTTAACTGTAGCAACTAGTGTAGCTGAAGCTCATGGTCCAAAGATGATAGGTGTTGTTGCTATGGATAAACAACATTTAGAAGTACATTTTGACCAACCTGTTGGAACTATCACTAACCCAACTGGTAATTTTAGAGTATTTGATGTTGCTAAAGATAATGGACCAGTAGAACTTGGTACAGTAACTTATAGAATTGATCCAAATAATGCAACAAAAGTTGATTTATTCACACAAAATGAAATCGAAGAGCCTCAAAACTCATCTGATAAAGATAATCAATTTGTTTTAGAAATACTTAATGTTACAAATGTAAAAGGTATAGACGGATTAAGTGCTAAACATGATCAAGATACTTGTGGATATCAAACTATTCCATTTGCAGGTACTACTACTGAAAGAGTTAATGGATTAGATACAGGTATTTATGGAGTATTTACAGATGACAGAACTTTAGAAGTAATGTTCCCACAAGCTATGGATTCATCTTCTATCGTATTACATGCAGACAGATTTGTTGTAAATGGATACCAAAATAGTACTCCAGCACAAATCGCTGTAGGTAAATATGTAACTTATTCAGCTAAAGATAATAAAGCTGTTGTATATTTCAATACTCCAGTTGTATTAGGCTCAAGCCAAAATGAAATGAAATTACAAATTGCTACAGATGTTAAGACTACAGCAGGTATTAATGTTTGTAAAGATAAGTCTAATACTACTGGTAGAAGTCAAGCTTATGAAACATTAGTTGCTCAATCAAGTACTGAAGTAGCAGCTCCTGGTATTGATAGTTTATCTGTTGATGATGATAGAACTACATTAACAGTTAAAATGGATAAGATGATTGTATTTGGTTCAACTGTTGATTATACAGGAACAGGTTTAAACGATATCTTAACTACTAATGATCAAACATTTACTAGTACAGATGCAAAAGCAATTGCTAAGAACTTTAACTTAAATGCTTTATTTGGTGATGATGCATCAGTTGATAATGCTCTTAACAACTACGTAACATCAGTTGTTAGAAAATCAGATAATAAAACATTAGAATTTACATTAAGCAAAGCTCTTAAAAAAGGTTCAGAAGTTAGAGTTAAGGTAATTTCATATGTTAAATTTGACCCAGCAAGTTCTAGTGAATTAACTTATGAAATTAGATCAATTAATAATAAAGTAGCAAATACTGGTTCTAATGCTAGTAGCTCAACAACAGGTGTAGCTAGTTCACCATTATATGATTCACAAAAGCCTCAATTCCAAGGTGCTACAATTGATACTACTAAAAAGATAGTTACTTTAATATTTGATGAAGATATAGTATCTAAAGCATCTGATTTAAAGGCTCAAGTAACATCCCCAGTATTAGGTGCAAGTGATACAGTTGCCATTTCAGGAAATAAATTAGTAATTACATTTGAAAATGCATTAACAGGATCAACTGTAATTACAGTTGAGGCAGATGCCTTAAAAGATACAAGTACTAATAATTTAGGTACAGCTGAAGTGAATGAAACGGTAGCCGGTGCATTTCCAGTACAAACAAATAACAGTACTGCAAATGATCTAGCTACTTTAAATGTAATAGGAACAACAGCAACATCAGATGATGAAACTGTTGCAACAGTAGCTATAGTTGATGAAAAAATAGCTATTACATCTGTAGCAGTAGGCTCAGCAACAATTTCAGTTGATGATGATACACCAGGAAATGAGGCAACAATAGCTGTAACAGTAAATGCTGATGGAACAATTACAATTGGATTAATTACAAAAGCGTTTTTAGCTAGTACAAATAACAGTACTGCAAATGATCTAGCTACTTTAAATGTAATAGGAACAACAGCAACATCAGATGATGAAACTGTTGCAACAGTAGCTATAGTTGATGAAAAAATAGCTATTACATCTGTAGCAGTAGGCTCAGCAACAATTTCAGTTGATGATGATACACCAGGAAATGAGGCAACAATAGCTGTAACAGTAGATGAAACTGGAGCAATTACAATTGGAGTAATTACAAAAGCGTTTTTAGCTAGTACAGATAACAGTACTGCAAATGATCTAGCTACTTTAAATGTAGTAGGAACAACAGCATCATCAGATGCTGAAGCTGTTGCAACAGTTGCTATATCAGCAGATACAACAAAAATTGTTATTACTTCTGTATCAGCAGGAGCAGCAACAATTTCAGTTACTGACGGAGTTAAAACAGCAACAATAGCTGTAACAGTAGATGCAACTGGAGCAATTACAATTGGAGTAATTACACCAGCAGTATAATATTAATAATAATTAACGTTATTAAATAAAACTAAAATTAAAGCATACCTGAATTTGATGATTCAGGTATGCTTTTTAAATTAAATTGTTATTGTTAAAGATATACTACTTATTTATATAATAGAACTCTCTAGTAATAAAAACTTAATTAAATAATATAATAAATAAACAAAATTATAATTGTTCTCATCTTGTAATAAATATTTCATTCCAAATATGGTATAATATAGCAGTATAAAAAAATAGGAGGCGTATATAATGAAAAAACTAACAGCTGTATTATGTATAATTGCGCTTTGTACATGTATCTATGTACCAAGTTTAGCTGCTGTAGATACTAATGCAAAGGCAGATGTACTTAATACGATTAATGTACTCAAAGGGGATGGAAATGGTTATAACCTATCAGGAACACTTACAAGGAAAGAAGCAGCAACATTCATTGTAAGAATGATGGGTAAAGAAAATATGGTAATGGAAAATGAAAATAGCTATTCCAAAACTAAATTCACTGATGTAGATTCATCACAGTGGTATGCACCATATGTAGGATATTGTGTAGAACAAGGTGTCATTGATGGTTTTAGTGATAATACATACAAACCAGATGATATTATTAGTGAAAAGGCTTTTCTAAAGTTAACTCTAGGAGTTTTAAGTTATGTAAAAGATGTTGATTTTTCATGGGATGAAGTTTATAGCTACTCCTATAAGATAGGATTAGTTAAGGATAGTAGATATAAAACAAAAACAGCTGACAATATGGATTATAAAAGAGAAGCAGTAGTTAATGCACTATACAATGCACTTAGTATAGAGGTAAAAGGTCAAGACAAGAATGTTGTTGAATGTTTAATTGATAATAAAGCCATAACAACTGATTTAGCAGTAAAAGCTGGATTAATAACTGATGAAACAGTTACAGATATTGAAAAAATAGATGTAAAATCAGCTACAGAGTTAGTTATAACACTTAACGAAGATGTAGAAGATATTGCAAAAGAGCAAGTTGTAATATATGAAACTGAAGAAACAAGTAAAACATTAACAGTAACTGTAAAATCTTATAAAGATAAAGTATTAACATTAAAAACATCAACTCAAGCTGAGGGTAAAGATTATACTGTTAATATTATGGATGTTGTAGATAAGCAAGGTATTTCATCAACTGTTACAAAAGAGTTCAAGGGTTATGTTGAAACAGTTGTAAAATCAGATTTATTAAAAATATCTGAAGTACAAGGTGTTTCTGATAAAGAAATAGATGTATACTTTACACAACCGATTAATACTAATGCTGAAGTAGTAACATATTATGAAATACTTGAAGAAGGTAAAAGCTTTATCAACTATGGTGATTTTAGTCAGCTAAGTGCAAAAATTATAAAAGGAACTAATAATGGTGTACGTTTATTCTTGAAAGGTAATAAGTCTTTTAACGGTAATAGAATCTATACATTAAAAGTAAAAGGAACTTTAACAGGAGCTTTTGGAACAAGAGTAAATGAAGGTGAAGAGACTAATATTGATTTTGCTGCTAAGATGGAAGAATATGAAAAGATAGGTGTTATATTCCCTGAACCTATTGATAAAAATACTGTAAAAGTAATGTTCAATAGACAAGTAGATCAATCATCTGGAGAACTAATTACTAACTACACTATAAAAGAAGTTGGAGCAAGTTATTCTACACCTGTTAATACAGCGAAAGTTATGGCTGATGGCAAGACTGTAATGTTAAAGACAATTACACCTCTTGATAAATCAAAAGTGTATGAAATAGAGATTAAGAATGTACAAGATGATACAAGAATGAGTACTGTTGAAGATACTAAGTTACAAATGGCTTTACCAGAAAATAGAGAAGGTCAGCCATATATCGTTGATGTATCATCTTATGATAATAAAACAGTATACGTATTTTTTGATCGTCCATTAGATCCAATGTCAGCACAGCAGATATCATCTTACTTGATTAGAGGTAAATCTGATTCATCATATACAACTCAATCTCCACTAGAAGCTTATTATGATATTAAAACACCAGAAATGGTTATTCTATCATTATCAAACACTATGAAAGATGGAGAATCTTATGAATTAGTAACACAATCTTTATTAAAAGATTTAGTAGGTAATAATACAACTCAATCAGAAGTAAGAGAATTTGCTGGAACAGGTTATAGATCAGAATTCCCAGAACCTGTTGAGGTAATGACAATAGGTGATAATAAAGTCAAAGTAATATTTAGCAGATTTATTTCTGGCGGAGGGTCTAATAGTTCAGCATCAAATTATCATTTAGTATATACTGATTCAGATGGTAAAGATGTATCTGTCACACCTATATCCGGACCTAACTTTGTTGGACCTAAGACAATTGTATTGAACTTTTCCAATATAGAAGCTAAAGTATATGAACTTAAAATTGATAGTATAGTTGATGAAAGTGGTATTATGACTAATATATCATCTAATAGTTATGGTGTTGGTTTAGGACAATAAGATATTATAATATTAGGGCTTAACGAGTTATTCTTGTTAAGTCTTTTTTAATACCAAAATATTTTGTTATGTACTATAGGTAATATTGCTTATATATGGACATGCTTTAATGTCGAATACATTACTAATAATACAAACATATTAGTAAATGATTACAATAATATTACATAAAAGTTGGTTATATTGCTATAAAATAGATATAATGGTATAATTTAACATAAGGGCCTGCATAGTGTACTTAATTTTAGAATCAAAAAAATGATGAGGAGGAATTTATGTGAAGAAATTAAAAAAATCACTTTCTATTGTGTTAGCCTTAGTGATGGTATTGTCTATTCATACTATATCATTTGCAGCAAAAACACAAGAAATAAGTGATGTACAGATTGTAGAATTACTTGGTATGTTGAAAGGTGATAATGATGGTGTAACAGAAGAATATCTAGCCAAGAGAACTACCAGATTACAAGCGGCAATAATGTTTTTGAGACTAAAAGGACTTGAAAATGAAGCTAAACAATATAGAGGTAAAGAAACTTTTGTAGATTCCAATGATATAACATGGTTAGAAGGTAAAGCTATCATGGCATATCTTAAAGCTAACCCACACTTAGGTTGGCAAGGAAATACAAAAGGTGAATTTAATCCAAGAGATGTTGTTAGTGCCCAGGAGTACTGTAAAGTAATGCTTAGTGCACTTGGATACGAACATGGAGTAGATTTTGAATGGAATGAAGTATTCAAATTTGCTGAAAGTAAAGGACTTACGAAGGCATCTAGTATTCAAACATTTACTAATAGAGACATTGCAAGTTTAACTGTTGAGGCTTTGAAAGCAAACAATAATAAAGGCAATAAGTTGGTGGATGAACTAGTTAGTGCTAATATTATTGATTCCAGTATCGCTGAACAATGTGGTTTATTAAAGACTTTTACTATAGAAGATATAAAATCAGCTATGGCCCTTAATTCAAAAGTTGTTGAAATAAAATTAACTAATCCAGTTGATGCAGTAGATGCTAGTGTTTTTAAGATAAAAACAGATAATATGATAATGGAAGTAGTATCAGCTGAGGTAGCACCATGGGATAAGAATAATAAAACAGTATTGGTTTTATTAGAGGATAACCTTAAGGCTGGAACGCTTTATTCAGTAACAAGTGGTGATACAACTATTAACTTCGGTGGTAAGTCTACAGATATCAAAAAACCTAAGATATCTCAAACATACGGAACTGATTTTAATGAGTTTGTTATAGAATTTTCAGAAGCAGTAAGAATAGATAATTTAAAAGTAACATCAAGTGAAAAATACCTATCAAGAAAATCACTTGATATAGTTGGTATTGAATATCTAGATAACAAAACAGTAAGAGTAATTACATCAGATCAAAGAGGTTCTACTTTATATGGTATAACTGTATCTGGTGCAACAGATTTAGCTGGAAATGTTATGGATACAGATGATGATAAGTCATTTGTAGGTAAAGCTAAATCAACAGCTAATCAAGCAATAAGTAGAGCAGATGCAATTGATTATAATAAAATTTATATAGAATTCAAGACTAATGTTGATTTTGATTCTTTAGATCAATCAACGTTCAAATTAGAAGAAACTTATCATGATGTTGTAGTTAATGTATTTGGTGCAGAACAAGCTACTACAGTTGAAGCTGCTGAATTTGATTCATCTTATAATAGTGAAGCATCCAAAGCAAATGCAATTAAAAAAGGTGTCGTTCTAACAGTTGATGGAACAATGAAACCATCAACATTATATAAGGTAACAGTTGATGGATTAAGAACATTATATGGAAAAGCAATGTCTTCATCTAAAACTGATAAAGAATCTACATTTGTAGGTAAGCCAAAACCAACAGGTGCTTTTAGTTTTGCTGCTAATGCTGTAGTACCTACAAGTGCTTCATCGCTAAAAGTTTATTTCCAACGTAAAGTAGAAAAAGACCTAGCAGAAGATATTGGAAACTATGAAATAAAACGAACTTATATAACTGATACTTCTCTTGCAATTTATTCAGCAGAATTATTAGAAGATGGTAAAACTGTTAAATTAAATGTAAGTGAGATGGAAAATCAACTCTATACATTAACTATTAGTGATTTAGTTGATATATATGGTAATTCACAAGAAACAGGAACTAAAGCTTCTACAAGTTTTGTAGGTCAGAAAAAAGAAGCTAGAATTACTAGTATAACTTCTATTACTAGAATTACAGATACAGATATTAAAGTTATATTTAATTCAAAAGTCGGGACTAATGCCACAGACGTTGCATTATATACAATAGATCGTGGAGTAGGTTATCCAGAAACAGTAACAACTGATAATGATAATCCTAATGCAGTTATATTGACTATTCCAAAAACTACAGAAACAGTTAGTTACAGATTGACAGTAAAAGGTCTTTATAATGCTGATGGAGTTGCAATGGATTCATCAGGAGCAACAGGAGTTTTCACAGGTAGAGGTATTGCTCAGGGACTTCCTGCGATTCAAGCAGCATTCTCTACAGACAGACAGACTGTTAAAATATATTTTGATAGAGATGTAACTGATCGTAAGATAAAAGGTGTTTTATGGGGAATAAATGCAGAGGATGATGTAGCTCCATTCTTTATGATAAAACAAAGTGGAACATCTAATTCATTTACAACCTTATCAGGATTAAAGGCATATCAAGATGTAGATGATAGAAATGCATTAATTGTTGTTGATGATAATCCTTCTTGGGATACAGGATATGGATATAATAGTTTCATATTCGACTTAGCAGCTAATTATGATAATAGATACGTATCATTTGATAATAATAATACAGAATTAATAGTTCCATCTAATAATTTGGTATATGCAAATCCTACAATAGCTGGTGTTGAAGGAATTGATAGTCAAACAATAAAAGTTTATTTTTCTAAACCAGTAGCTAATTTTAATGGTTCAGCAATACAACTTAGAAGAACTAGTGATAACTCTCCAGTATCTATAACTAAAGATGCTATAGCCATTGTTGGAACTAGTAATAGAGAGTGGTATATTCCAATAGATACAGCAATGCAGTCAGTATCTTATACAGCAACATTTAGACATGGATATATTCATGATAAATATGCTAACAATGTAACTTTATCAGAATTACCATACGAACAGCATAATAGAGATTTTACTAGGCCGCTTGCTGGTAATGGTACTAATGTAACTTATATTACATCTGTATATGGAATAATGAAAGATGACAGAACTATTGATGTACATTTTACTGAACCAATGAATTATGATCGTGATGTTATTGATAATAATCAAGCAACTTCAACACAGCATCAAAATGTTGATAATATAACAAGTTATAGGTTAAGAGATAGATATGGTAATACAATGACAGGAAATTTACCAAATATTAAATATATTGAATACGATGAGCGTAATACAAAAGCTACAATATATTTAGATAATGCAATTGATTCATCAATTTCTTTGTTTGGACTTGTGATTGATACAAATATGGCAAGTATGACAGGAAATAAGACTATTGCTAGAGCACCAGATAATAATGGTGATTTAGTTGTTCAAGTTGTTAATAATAAATACGAAATAAATAGAGGACCTAAAATTGCTAATGCAGCTGTATCTGGAGATAGAATGCAATTACAAGTCGGTATGGATTCAGCAATTGCTTTCGGTGATGGTTCCCATTCTGTCGATACTGATGGAGTTTATACTACAATAGATGAATTCGTTAATAAGATTACTAATGATACAGTTAGTGCTTCTAATCCAAAAACTAAAACTTTAAATGTTACTGAAGATATATTAAAAGCATTACGTATAGTTACCACTTTTGTAGGTGGAAATGAAAAAACTGTAAGTGCTAATGATGTAAATAATATAAATATTGGTATTGATGGTAAAACATTAACATTTACATTTAATAAAGCTATTGCAGCAGGTGCTAATGGTTATGTAACTACTAAGACGAATGATACAACTAATAATACTGATTTATATAATTACTCAATGATGAAACGTTCAAAGACAGATTATGAATCAAAAGTATCATTTGGAGCTCCTAACTCAGGTATATTTGATTACTATCCACCTAATTTAGTTCAATCAGAGTGTGTGGCTTATGACACAGATAATGATGGTAAGATAAATAAAATTGAAGTTGGGTTTAATGAAGAATTAAGAACAGTTGGTATATTAAGAAATGCATTATCTGCAATAACAATAGATGGTGTAAATGAATTAACAAATGTAGATAATCTAACTATAAATAATAACAAAATTGTTATCAATATGAAAAATACTGTAGGTATAGGTACTGGAACAGTTAATGTTTCATTCAACTTTAATGATACTAATAGTATAAGTGATAACAATAATAATAAGATTAATGGAGCTATAACTGTTTCAATAGATAGCTTTGTTCCAAAAGTAGTTAATATTACAACAGCTTCACCAAGTGACACATATTCAACTGGAGATGAAATTGATATTACTGTATCATTCTCAGAAAATGTTGATGTAATAGGTATACCAGCAGCTAAACCTACTCTATTATTATCTGATAATATTGGTGAGGTAAATTATACATCGGGTACTGGTACTAGATTATTAACATTCAAGTATACTGTTAAACCAGGTGACAATAGTAGTGATTTAGATGTTGCAGAGATTAAATTAAATGGAGCATCAATTAAAGATAGTAGTAATAATAATGCTAATCTATCATTTGCTAATAACTTATTTAAGGATGCGCATGATATAGTTATTGATAGTCCAGCTGTAGTCGTAAATAGTATAACTACAACAAAAACAAACGGAGCATATAAAGAAGCGGATGAAATACCTATTACTGTTCATTTCACAGAAATAGTTAAAGTAACGGGTACACCAATTCTGAACTTATCATCAGGAGGAACAGCCACTTATTTAACTGGCTCAGATTCACAAGATATAATATTCACATATACTATTCAATCTGGTCAGAATAGTAATGATTTAGATGTAATAGACATAGATTTAAACGGCGGGACAATTAAAAGTGCTGATGGCGTAGATGATGCCGAGTTAACAGTAGCAGCAAATACTTTTAGTGGTTCACATAATGTAGTAATTGATACTACAAAACCAACTATAGAAGATATAACTACAACATCTGAAAATAAGACATACACAAATGGTGAAGAAATTCTTATTACAGTTGATTTTTCAGAAGTGGTTAATATTACTGGTACACCAACAATTAAGTTTACAGGTATTAATACAAAAGCAGACTATATTTCAGGAACTACTACTGATAAATTATTATTTAGATATATTGTTGGAGAAAATGATAATAGCAATGATTTAAATATAGAAGGTATAGAAACTATTAGTAGTACAATTCAAGATAGTGCTTTAAATAATGCTGATACGACTTTAAATGGAGCATTTAGTGATGAGCATAATATAGTCATTGATAATAATGTGGCTACAATAAATAATATTACTACATCAATAGAGAATAACACATATAAAGAGTCACAAGTTATACCTATTACAGTACATTTTACAGAAATAGTTAAAATAACTGGTGCACCAACTCTAAGTTTATCATCAGGAGGAACAGCTACTTATTTAACTGGCTCAGATTCGCAAAATATAGTATTCACATATACTGTTGTAGCAGGTGAAAATAGTAGTGATTTAAATGTAACAAGCATACAATTAAACGATGGTACAATAAAAAGTAATAATAATAATGATGCTAATTTAGAAGTTGCTTCTAATGCTCTTAGTGGTTCATATGATATAGTAATTGATACTACAAAACCAACTATAAATAGTATTAGTATTACAGATGGAATTTATAAAAAAGATGATTTAATTCAAATCAATGTTACATTCTCAGAAGATGTTAATGTAACTGATACTCCAGCTGTAACATTATCAGATAGTATTGGAAATGTTGATTACGCTACTGGAACAGGTTCAACTACATTGACATTTGATTATACAGTACTTGAAAATCAAAATAGTAATGATTTAACCATTACTGGATTAGTTGGAACTATTAAAGATAGAGCAGGTAATGATATTGTTACAACTATACCATCTAAAACATATAATGTAGTTATTGACACAACAGCACCTTCAATGTTAGATGCAACAGACTTAGATGGATTAGTATTCAGCAACTCAAGTAATAAAGTGATAGCAATTGCAGAAGTAGCAGCAAGTGTAGCTGAAAAAGGCAAATTACAAGTAGCTTTTGCTAATGATAAAGCTGATATTGTAGAAGGAAATATTGGAAGTAGTACTTTAGATGATGACATGAGATGGAATACTTCTGAACCTGATATTATTACTTCTATTCCTGAACAAACTGCTGGACTAAAAATCTTTTATAGATTAATTGACCAAGTGGGTAATGCTAGTGAGTGGGTTGAAGATGGAACAGTAGTAACACCATTAGGTGATTTAACTACCAATCAAACATTAGAGGGTAATACTGAAAAAGATGGTTTTACTTATATTGATAAAGTAGATACTGAAAAAGATACAATTATAGGTAATGATATCATAACAAAAGTTAGAGGAGAAATTCGTATCTATGGTATTGATGGTGAAACAACAACTCTAATTGATAAAAAAGCTTTAACAGCTGGTACAGATAGTAATCATGCTTCATTTGAAGTAATTGAGTTAGATGCATATAAGGAATCAAAATCTATAAAAATAACATTAGTTGATGATAAAGGTAATGAAAGTGCTTATTCAAATGTTATTGAATTAGATGCTAAACTATAAGAGATTAAAGATTTTGCATTTCTAAAGTACAAATATTAATAAAATATTATATGAGCAACCTAGTAGATATTAAGCTATTAGGTTGCTTCATATTATTACACACAAGGAGGATACACCATTGAAAAAATTCAAAGGATTTGTAGTAGGTTTATCAGTAGGAGTTTTATTATGTATGTCAACAATGGTTTTTGCAGAGGATATTAAGGAAGCTATCAATGTTATGTTAAATAATGTTAATATATCTGTTAATAATGAAGTTGTAGGTAAAATAGGTGAGAATTATACTCTTGATAATGGTAATAAAGTTCCTAATACTATATCTTATAAAGATACAACATATCTACCAATAAGAAAGATATCAGAATTACTAAATAAAGATATAGATTGGGATCAAGATTCAAAAACAGTTTGTATTATGGATAAAGATGAAGTTGAAAAAGATATCGTTGATACTAAAAAAGATGTTTCAACTAACGATAAAACTAAACCTCAAATTTCAAATATAAATTCTTTATCATCTACAGAAGTAGAAGTTGTATTTAATGAAGAAATAGATAAAAAAACAGCAGAAGAAGTAAAAAATTATTTAATTACAGAAAAATATGGTAGTAAAAAAGAATTAACTATTAAAGAGATTAAGTTAGATAGTACAAGTAAAAAGGTAATATTAACAACATTAGATCAAGGAATGATATTGTTTAATATTGAGATAAGTAATATAACTGATTTAGCAGGAAATACAATGGACAAATATTCAAAAGCTTTTGTAGGCATGCAATCCAATGATAGTACTGAACAAGATACTAGCAACGAAACTTTTCCCGTTAAAGAAGTAAATAATATTTCTAATACGTCAGTGGAAATTATTTTTAGTCAGAAAGTAGAAATTGATCAAGCTACAATAGTTATTAATTATAAGATTAATCAGAAGTATGGTAATAAAGAAGAAGTATCTATAACAGGTGTTAACTACGATGTAGAGAATAAAAAAGTTATCTTAACTACTTCTCAAATGAAAGGTAATACTTTATATGAGGTTAAGATTGAAAATATAAATAGCGTATATGGACATGATTTAAGTCCAAATAATTACAGTTTTATAGTAGAGTAATAGTTATTAGTCATAGGACTAATGGTTTATTTTTAAAAAAGAAATTCAAATACAATTAAATATATATTACAATAAAGTATAATTTATTAAATAGGTGGCTATTCAATGTTAAAAAACATCAAATAGCCTATATTTATTTCCTATTGTTTCATATATTGTCAAATGATATAATATTATCAATGATAAATTAATTAAGAAAGGGCGGGTATTAATGACGAAAAGGATTTATACATTATTATTGGTTGTTTGTCTGGTTATTACTAGTAGTCAATACATATATGCCGAAAATAATAATGTTAATAAAATTGATGTATTAACAAAACTAGAAATCTTAAAAGGGAATGGTGTTAGTCTTGACCTTGATAGTAAGTTATCTAGAGCTGAAGCAGCAGCTTTTATTGTAAGATTATTAGGTGAGGAGAACGAAGTAAAGGAAAATAAAGGTAAGTATAATCATACTGGTTTTTCAGATGTTCGTTATAGTGAATGGTTTGCACCTTATATCGGGTATTGTGCTCAAAATGGAATCATAAATGGTTACAAAGATGATACATTCAAACCAAAAGATACTCTAGGTGAAAAAGCTTTTCTGAAACTTATTTTAACAGCTATGGGTCATGAATATAATGTAGATTTTACTTGGAATAATGTTTTTGGAACGGCTTATGGTATAGGACTTGTACAAGATTTAAGCTATTCCAGTGGACATGAAGAGGATAAGAATTTTACTAGAGGCGAAGTAGCTGATCTTATATATCGTTCGCTTCAAATGAATCATAATAAGACAAAAGTTCGTATGATACAAAAATTTGTGGACAAGGGTATTATTTCTAAAGCAGAAGCTATTGATTATAATTTGCTTGAAGACGAAATATTTACAGAAATAGTAAGTGTTACGCCAACTGATTCAACCACTATTGAGATTAAGTTTAATGAATCTATACAACCAATTACACCAGAAAATCTATTAATATATGAATCTAGTGGGACATCAAATGTATTATCCTTTGAAAGTGTTACAAAAAAAGATTCTGCTGATACATATATTATAAAAACAGCTCAAGAGCAAAAGAGAGATGAAGAATATACTATATTAGTAGATAAAGTAATAGATACTTTTGGTAATCCTTCTAATACTCTTAGTAATAATTTTATTGGATATCGTCCTGATGAAATAGTTTCAGATCTTTTTGAAGTTAGTAAGATTGAAGCAATTAGTAATAATGTAATATATGTTTATTTTACTCAACCTATTAATGACAATGCTCTACAAACAGCATTCTATACAATTAATAAGGATGATACAGAGTATATTAAGGGAAATAATATGAATATGATGATTACTAAATTATCAACATGTGATAATGGTTTATCTATTTTCTTTAAGAATCAAATATTTGAATCAGAAGAATATTTTAAATTAACTGTTGATGGTATGTTATCAAGTATCTATGGTGTCAGATTAAATGATGGTGAAGGGGATACAATTAATTTTAAATCATCTATTAAATCTAATGACCCATTTATGGTAGAAAGTTGTTTACCAATAAATAATAGAACAATACAATTAGTATTTAATAAAGAAGTAAATCCTGTAAGAGCAGAGCAAATATTTAGTTATTATGTTACGGATTATAACAATCAACCTATTAAAATTGATAAGGCTGAAGTTATAAATGAAGGTAGTAATGCAGGTAGAGTTGTAAGATTAACTATTAATACAAGTATAATAATTAATAAAGAATATAAAGTTTTAATTAATGATATGACTGATATCACAAGACAATTTTCAATAGTTGAGAAACAATACGCTTTTAATGGTGGTTACTATAGTGTAGAAAATATTGATATAGAAGCTATTTTACCTTTAGATGAAAGTACTTTAATAGTTTATGTTAATAAAGCCCTTGACGATGATGCAGCAAAAATGTTAGGTAATTATCAAGTGCAAGGAGTAACTACTTCTGGTTTTATAGCAGTTCCAACAGCTGTATATTATGATAACACTAAGGAAGCACACCAAATTAAACTTTATTTTGGTAATAATGTTAAATTCAATCAATCACAAACATACAAATTGAGAATTATATCATTTAAAGATACATTAGGTAATACACAAAATGTTATTAAGACTAAACAGTTTAGTTTTACAACATCAAACTCACCAGATATATTTATTACAGATGCAAAAATTATTGGTAATAATACAATTAAATTAAGTTTTAATAAAGAAATTGATTATAATATAGATAATGTACAAGCATCTAATTACAAATTAACTTATTTAGATAATGGTGTAGAATACAGTAAAATTCCAATTGGAGCTAATTATATAGACCCAAGTACAATTATCTTGAATTTTGATTTATTAAATAATGAAATAGAATATAAATTAACATTTAATAAATTAGTAGATTATGGAAAAAGGGTGACAGAGAATAAGGATGGTAAATATTTGGTAGATGTAGTACATGGTGAATAATTTATTAATATTTGTTATGTATCTTAGGTGAATAATATGACAGTTTGGCTGCTTTGAATATATATGTTCAAAGCAGCTTTTATATTGCCTAAAATCAGTAATTTTATATTATTGTAAGGTATAAATTTAATAATAATAAAGCATTTTTGCTTTATTTGTGATATATATTAATATTAACAACATAATAATATATATCATCATGTTGACAATATTATATTGAAAATTAGACTGTTAATGATTTTCTTAAGGTTAACCACGTTCCAAAAAAAACGAGGCTGAAAACAGAGAGCCTACCTCTATAAGAAAGAAGGGCAGAAAACTATTATAAGAGGTGATTAGTTGAAGAAGAAGTTGTTAAAGAAAACGTTAGTGTTTTTGTTTGCTTTCATGTACTTAACGAGTAGTCTAGTATATGCTCAAACAGAGCAACAAGATTTAACTGGTAATATTATAGTATCTGAAAATGAAACAGAGAATCTAGAAGAGCCAGTGGAGAATCCAGAAGAGCCAGTGGAGAATCCAGAAGAACCAGTGGAGAATCCAGAAGAACCAGTGGAGAATCC
>NZ_BTPT01000016.1:0-33820 GCF_054408565.1 Vallitalea sediminicola | reverse complement strand
GCTACCGGAGTTTTTACTACTGAGTCATGTGACTCTGTAGTCTTATGCGGTATTAGCACACTTTTCAATGTGTTATCCCCCTGCATAGGGCAGGTTACCCACGCGTTACTCACCCGTCCGCCGCTTTCCACTATCTAAATCACCCGAAGGTTCATTAGATAGCTTCTCGCTCGACTTGCATGTGTTAAGCACGCCGCCAGCGTTCATCCTGAGCCAGGATCAAACTCTCATGTTAAAGTTTCATCTTGACCAGATTGCTCTGGCTTATATTTTATAGACTATCGTCTTTATCCATTAATTTACAAAGGAAATTTCTTGGGTAAAACTTTATATACTAAAGTTTTGTTGTCTAATATACTATTTATTTTTCATTGTTCAAAACTGCGTCGGAGACTATAATAACAAATTATTAGAAATGTGTCAAGCGTTTTGAATAAAATAATTTATTTTTTATCAGTTTATTATAAATTATTAAGCTTTATACTTGATGATATTATTATAATTACTTCCTTATTATACATCGATATTAAGGCATAAAATAATATTGATATATGTGTAAAATTTATCAAATAAAAATATTTTTAATAATTTTTTATAATCATTATTTTATTGTAAATATACTTTACCAGTACATCCAGAAAAATACATTTGAGACAAAAAGACTACCAAGTCATTTTATTCATAAATGATAGCCTTCTTGTAATTTTTAACATTATATCTTATCTAACTGTATCCTGTACAAAATAAGCTGCACTATTATCAGCCCAATACTGTACAGCTACTTTTTCTGTATTTTGCTCAACGGTCCATTGTGTTTCATCAGCAAATGGCATCCATTGGCTCCATGTTTTTCCATCATCATTTGATACTCTTAAGTATTTTGCACCTACAGCTGAATGATGTAATGTAATACTATTGGAATCCACATTTTGAACTAAGTTTTCATCAAAAGTCCAATGTTTAGAAGGATTTGCAATAGGATTAGTATCTATACCTTTTCTGAATCTAGATTCAAATTTACCATATAGATTTTTACCATCTTCACTCTTAGCGCTTTCTAATATCTCTACTGTATGAATTCCATCGCTGACACTTGTTGTATATGTAAGAGTATTATTGTTATCGTCATAAGCTAAATCAGATGCTGATACTGCATTTCCATCATAACGGAATGCATCCTTCACACTATTTTCATTCATATCTTTACTGAATTTCACAGAAATAGTTTGATTATCACTATCCACTCTATTATCATGTTCTGGTGTTACAGATGTAACAACAGGATCTAGACTTTGTAAATTATCTGCTCTAACAAAAACTTTTGTTTCATAAGGTCCGACCCATAATGAATTTATCTTACCATTTTCGCCAAGACGATATCTTTCAGTTGGATTCATTGCGTTAACAATTTCGTCACCTTCAGTCCAACCTGTATGGAAATCTTTTGCTTCTATACTATCTGACCAAGTGTTAAATGCAACCATTGCCCAGTTTTTTTGGTCTCCCCAAACACGACTGTATACATAAACACCATTACCTGCATCAGATTGACACCATCTTTCATATAACTCATCTGTATTATGAAGTGCTGGATATTGTCTTCTCACATTCATTATTTTTTGAACATATTGATATGAAGGATTACACATGTCAAAGTTATCTTTAACAGCTGGATTAGTACCTGTTTTACAATTAACATCATACCATGCAACACTGCTCATGAAATCTTCACGTGATATACCATCAAGTGCAGTTCCTTCAGAAGAAAATCCTTGCTCATCTCCATAATAGAATAGAGGTACACCTGGCCAAAGTGCAATTACACTACTTGCTAGGTTAGATTTCTTGAAACCATCATTTGCACTAGCCATTCTCCATTGATCGTGATTATCATAGAAGTTTAGCATTGTATATCTTGATTCATTTTTTTCTGGACTCCAGAAATCATATGCTTCCTTGTCCTTATCATATTGAACCTTACACTGATCTAATTTTCCATAAACTTGATCTTTTATTGCTGGCATAAAGAAATTAAAATACATTTGGTAGTTGATACCACCATCCATTGTATATGTATTATCTATAAAAGAATTAGGGTCTCCCCATTGAGAAGGTTCTTTTCCTCTTCCTACCATTGTAGCGCCACGTCCACGATCGCAATAAAATTCACCAAAGATAAAGAAGTTATCTTTTCCAAGGCTTGCAGCATAATCTTTTACTGCTGGAGCCCATCTTTTAAAGAAATAAAGAGGTACTTGCATAGGAGTATCCATACGAATACCATCAATGTCTGTTGATGCAACTAAGGATTTTGTCATAGCGATAATTTTATCTTGGACACGAGGATGAGTTGTTCTAAGATCGTCTAATGAACCATAAATCTTTCCTAAATGATTACACCATGCATCACCGTAATCTGCAAGATCACCATTATGGTGAAAATCACTATTCCAGAATGAACCTGATCCTGAGTCTGTCTTTTTATTTCCTTGTGAGTCATATACATCACAGTACTGTCCTTCAGGAATGAAAGTATTATCTACAGTAAAATCCTGATATGTTTCATTTGGATCCCTAGGCATTAATCTATATTCACCATTGTGAAGTCGAAATGGCGCTCCCTCGTTTTGATGTCCTTCAAAGTAATATAAGTCAGACATATGGTTAACAATCATATCCACAATTACATACATTCCTTTTGAATGAGCTGCCTCTACCATATCCCTAAAATCATCAATTGTTCCAAATCTGTCATCAACTAATGTAAAATCTATTTCTCCATATCCATGATAGGAGTTACATCTATTCTGAAATACTGGTGATATCCATATAGCCGTATAGCCTAAAGATTTTATATAGTCCAGTTTATCTTCAATTCCTTTAAAGTCTCCACCATGACGGGCGTCAACTTTATAAAGATCATATCCGCCATACTTGCCTTCATTGTTTGATGGGTCTCCATCTGCAAATCTGTCTGTAATGAATTGGTACATTGGAACTGTTCTCCAATCATTTGGTGAAGGGAAATAATTGTGTCCCTCCCACTGACCGTAATAACCTGCTGGATTAGAACCGTCTTGGCTATAGTTCACATTCCAATCAGCATTGTCATTGGTTCTTGGGGCTGCCCATCCTGTATTGGTCATAAGTCCCAAAGCAAGTGGGAGAACTAAAGCTTTTGATATTATTTTTGATTTTTTCATGTCATCTACCTCCTAAAAACTCCTCAATAAAAATTGAGGAGTTAAGTCTTAATTATTTTGCTATCATGTGAAAATCATTTCCGTCATTATTTTCCCAAAATCCTTCTGCTCCTCCACGGTTGTATAAGATGTGGAAACAGTAATCAATGGTATCATTTTCATTGGCTTCGACATCTGCTTCATACCATACTTTGTAGTTATGGTTTTCATCATATCCATATTTACAAGTCATTGTTACATCTTTTATATCATTCCATCCGTTTACTCCATAATGAAGTATTACAGAATCAGTATAAAGACTTGGTTCATACCAACTGTTGTATACTACCTTACATGATACCTTTTGAGTAGGAGCGGCAGCAAAAACATTTGCTGATAAGCTTCCTGAAACTAATAACATAACTGTTAAAAACATGATACTTGATAATTTTTTCATAATCGTTCATCCTTTCTATATGTTTTTATTATTCAAACGATTCACGTAATATTTTAGGACAAAGAGAAAATAATTACAAGAGTGGTAAAATGTAGGAATTAGTAGAATTAAGTCGTTAAATGAAAAGATTGGTCGAGAGGCATTTTCAAGTAAAAAATTATATAATCATGGTATAAATTTATTTATAAAAATCGGCGAAATATTTTTTAAGGTAAATTTTTTGTTAATTATATGTCAAATAGTTTGTGATTTTATATAACATAATGGTTTGTATGATATAAATTTCATGATTATACACAAAATATTTTTTATTGTATTTGTTCATTTATTATATAAATATAAGAGAACTACGCAGACAAATTAGAAGTTTAGCGTAGTTCTAAGTTAGTAAACTTATTAATGATTCCATTCTGTGGTTTTCATGCCACCATCATTCATTATTCCTAATAGTATACCTATTGTACATAGAGCTTTTACTATTGTCATTATCTGTTCATTATCTACCTTTAATCCAATGGTAGTTAGTATTAGGATAACAGCGCTTGCTACTCCTAAGACGGTCTTTGTGTTGGTTAGTTTTTGTAGGATTCTTTTCATGGTATAGCCTCCTTTCCTTTCTTCAATGCTTATCCCAGGTTACTTATTATTGCTAGGATAGTTGCTGTTAGACCTACTATCCAGCCGATGTATTCTCTGTATGCTTTTTTATTGATTGTATGATCTTCTAGTCTTTGGACTCTATCATCTACGTCGTTAATCACTTGTCTAAGTCCATTGTAGTCTCTTATTAGGGTTTTTGTTTCTGTCATTGCAATGGTAAGATCATTGGTTTCTTTAGTAACCTTTTGTATTGCTTCATAGAATTCTTTTTGTGTGACAACGTTGTTCATTTTCAACCTCCTTTTGTGTGGGTATTTTCTTATATAAGATATTGGGTTAAGTTTATTTTAGCATGGGTGAGCACGACATTAACACGAAGTGATTATATTTTTTTACATAATAAAAACACCCTTGGTAGGGTGTTAGTTGCTATTTATTGATATAAAGTTATTTTCAAACCATTTTGCAATTTCGTCTTTTATGTAATTATCTACATCAATACCTTTAAGATTTGATTTTGCTGTTTTGATCACTAATTCATAAGCCTCTTCATCGTCAAAGATATCTTCATAACCATTTAAATTCAATAATGTAACTGCACTTTGTAATGCAACTCTTTTATTCCCATCTATAAAACAATGGTCTTTAACAAAAAAGTATAGTAACATAGCAGCTTTTTGAAAAACTGTTGGATATTTATCGCAACCAAAAAATCCATATTGTTGTGACAATATACTTTCTATTTTATTTATCGTTTCTGCATAATAATTATTGTCTCCGCCGTACCATTCAATCATATACTTATGAATAAATAGTATCGCATCTACATCTAAGTTATTCATTAATTTATTTAGCTAAATCTTTCATTAATTTGGAATGCTTATTTTTTGTATTTTTTATAGATTTCATAACTTTACTTAAATCAGTTTTGTTCTTATTATTGGTAGTTTTAACAGCTAACATATCGTCATCTCCCTTTTTACCATTCCGCAGTTTATTGTCACATTTTTTTTCCTTCTCACACGTAATAATCACCTCTGTATCATTATATGTGAATCATTAACAAATAGCACGATAACTATACATGTTCAATATCAAATTTTAAAGTTTATTATGAATTAAATATAGCTTAAATAAGTGCTAATGTCAAGATTATGCAAGTACAAACAACTAAGTAGATAATAAAGGTAGAATATTTTTTGATTTGACATATAATATTTGATATTTCTTTTGCAGGAACTATATCCATATCTGTATTCATGAGAAAATATACTATTCCTATTCTTAGAACTTATACTATTTTGCAACTAAAAATTAGATACAGTAGTTAACGCTTATATAGCTACTGTATCCAGTTTTATCTGATATAAATTATTCTATTATTATAAGCATCTCTTAGTACGCAATAGTATCCTATGACGCACTAACTTCGCCTAAAATCATTTTCTTCTGGTCTGCTGTAATCATATTAAAATTACAAGCACTTTCAATGTCCGCTTTAGTAGCCCACTTATTATCAAAAGCCATTTTCCAAAATACAAATTCTGGTATTTTATTCAATATTTTCACCTTCCTTTAACTTTGTAATGCGCTCTTCTGATAATCACTTTTTCTTTTTGCTAATTTTTAATATTGTTTTTAGATCTACATACTTTATTTTACCGTTTTTGTCTTTTCTTTTAACTTTTATAAACTTTCGCCTCCTTTATTCGCCTGTAGCACCTAATATTTTACTAATACCCTTGTTGACACTAGTAGTATCTCTACTTAATATATATTTAACCGTAATCTTATTACCCTTAGTTCCTGTACCAATAAACTCATCTTCTGTAGTGTTAGTTATTGTACTAGATTTTTTCATAGGTGTATAATTTTCTACATCACAAGTATTAACAATACTTAATTCAGAATCTATATTAAAATCTGTGCCATTATCCCTAGTAGTCCATGTGATAACTTCATTACTTGGTGTTGTTGGTGTAATATTATATCTAGCTATTGATTCAGTTAAAGGCAGTGCTTTAACATCATTAAACTTACCATACAAAGAAGTTGTATTATTAATATAGTTAGCAAAACTAAATAAGGGGAACTGTGAAGTATAGGTATTCATGCCTTCAACAAATGTAGGAAACTGCACATTACCAGTAGTACCACTAACAACTCTAGAATAAGAAAGTCCGCTAAATAAACCAGTAGAAGACTTCATTATGTATATACTGTAATAGGAGCTACTTTTACCATACCATGTTAAAAATAAATTACCTGTAGTATCTTCAAAAATATTAGGAGCGTATGCATCTACACCATGAGAATTAGGTACTACATAGGCAAGTGCTGTCCAGCTGTCTCCATCGTTATCTGAATAAGAATACTTTAATGTTGATTGTTCATTAGTGGCATTTTTACCAGACCAAAAGATATAATATCTACCAATATGAGAACCACGCTTCTTTTTATACAGCACCAAATCTTTTTGTATACTAGAAATATTCTCCATTAAACCATGAAGACCACCCACGTATTTCCATTTTACAAATTTTGCAACAACTGTTCTTCCACGCTGTACATGGCTATTAAAAACGCTAAAAGTTACTAAAACATCATTATTATTATAATACATTACGGCAGGTACAAATTGATTACTGCTACTTCCAACGTACTCAATTAATCTATAAGAATTTATATTATGCAAAGATTTATCCGTATTAATTGTAAAATCGCAGCTGTGCAGATTATAAATATGGGCACTTTGATGGTCATACGCAGCAAATACTACAGCAATTTTAGTATTTATAGGGTTTTTTGCTAAACTAATATCTTTAATACTTTTAACAGCATTTGCTATTATTGAACCAGAATAACTTGAATATAAATTACCATTTCCTATAGTTGAAGGATTGAACGCAATATAATAAATAGTACTAGCAGAAACAGAAGCATTTGCAAAGAAGAAGTATACATGGTCATTAACTATTATAAAGTTACCTTTACCTGATATATTCCCTGCTATATAGCATAGTTGTTGTACTGTTTTAAAGGTATCTTTGGATACATAAAAAGTTACCCTATTAGTACTATGAGTACAGTATATATACCATCCATTAGATAATTTTTGTACTTTAGACACAAAATTATATCCTACACCACCTAAATTGAAGTAACTACTAGTATAATTATATTCTGCAATATCTTCATAATCACCAATTTTCATTTTGTTACTTTCTACCCTAACATTACTTCTATATACTACAGCATGGTTTTTATAAGCATTTTGAGTTGGTGTTATTTCTAACTCACTACTATTAACTTTAGTTATTGTAACATCTTCCATACTATTACCATCCTGAATAGTAATTTCCTGTCCTAGCTTAAATCCTGCAGTACTTTCTACCTTATTAGTTAATACTGTTGTTCCTGAGTTAATAGTTTGAGTTAACTTAGTTTTGGTGTTGTCAATTTTACCCTCACTAAAATCATTAGTACCATCCATTAAATCGTAATATACATTCGTTGCCCCCAGTGTTCTATCATAAATATCTAAAACTGCTGATTGATTAGCAATTAATTTCTGATATTCATATTCTTTCTTTTTATCTAAACCTTTAGGGGCTAACAAGAAAAAATCAGGTGTTCCTGTCCGTGCTATATATGTATAAAAACCTTTATCTAAGTTTGTTATATTATTATTATCTTCATCTTTAATATTTAATGTTGTGTCTGAATTGACTTTTAATGTTAATGCCGTACCTTCTGGTATATCTGCTATAATTTCAACTGATATATACTTATTATTTGTAAATGTAAAACTAGGTACTGTTAACTGAATTTCTCTACCATTTACTGTAGCTTGTTTATACGCAATATCAGCCATATGCGTATCAATAGAATTCCCATCCATACACTTAACATTCTCTGCCATAGTAACTGGATAAATATTTTCCCAATCACTATTATTACTATTTCTTTTTTTTATTAAAACATTTTTATTAGACATTATCTCACCACCTTAAATTGTTTGAAAGAACACTTCACCAGCTTTAGCCACCGTTGGTAAAGTATTTCCAGTCTTTATCGCTGATGTTTCTGCAAAGTTAGCAATATCTATCTTTCCATCATTATTTGAATCATATGTTGCCTTCATCATATCCCCATAACCAGCTGAAGATAGTTGATTGTCAATAAATGTTTTTACAGCTTTTTGACTTGGTACCTTAGTATTACTAACTCCTAAAGAGGTATTTGTATCAACATTTGATTTATCAAATTTCCCAGCTAATAAATTAGTAATGGTTGTAGCATAATTAGGATCATTTCCAAGTGCCTCTGCCAGTTCATTTAAAGTATTAAGAGTAGATGGAGCTGAATTAACTAGTTCTGTAATCTTATCTATAACATACTGTGTTGTGGCTTTAGCATTCCAATTTGACCTTTCTGAACTAGTTATGTGTTTTGTAGTATCTGTCATATGCTGTTCAGCTGTATCTCCACTATTTGTTACAACTTGTGTTGCTTTTGTCTTAGGATATAAATTATCCCATCCTTCGCCGTTTTTTTGTTTTATCAGTATATTTACATCTGACATTTAATCGTCTCCTCACGTTATTATCTATATTGGTTCAAACCAGTAACTATTGTCATTAGGTGGTTGGGTACTGGTCTGTGCATTAGCTACGTTAATCCCTCCACCACCACTAAAATCAGAATCACCTACATCTTGTAACCATATAGTATTGGGGTTATAACTAACAGGTTCAATTTCACTTACCTGCAAACCATCTTTCAAATTATCCTCTACGCCACTTAACTTCTCGTCCATATTCCCCACTTTTTCATCTATCTTATCCCAGTTGTCATTCATCATAGTATTAATATTGAACGTATCTTCTCCATCTATAGCCGGGTCTACTTTATAGAGATTAAGTTTTGATGTGTAATCTGACATTAGATAACACCTCCTTCAAATAGATTTAATTTCGTGTTTTGTAATTCGTTGATTGTTCTATTGTCATGTATATCTTTTACCAACAGATATTTAATGTTATACTTCACTCCCAGATGGGCTGGAATAATCTGTTCAATAGCTTCTTTTACAGCTTTCATATTACTTGGTATACCATAAAAACTATTGAACTTGATATTTATTTTCCCATCAGTAAAGGTTACTTCAACATCTCCATTAGTCCAAGAATCCACTACATCTTTTATCAATTGCTCATCTATCTTACCTATTCCACGTATTTTACTTCGTATCCTAGAACGCCTATCTTCATGGGTATCTTTACTATTACTATCTTGTATTCCAGTATCTTCTTCCCAATTGCTAAGTCCTGTAGTAGCAGTATCTAAAAACATTTGATTATAGAGTTCTTTCATATGCGCTTTCAAGTCATCAAAATTTTTATCTTCCACTTCCATTATTAACTGAAATTCTCTAATGCCAGAGTAGTAATCAGGTAGATACTGCATTAAATTTGTATCATTCATTTAGCGTCACCGTCCCTATTATTGGTACTTGGTCTGTTAATACCACATTACTTGTACCACCATTAATAGTTAGGTTAGAATAATCGCTTCCACCTGCTTGTGAGATAGCATCAAGAAGTATTGCACCTACTTTGGCATAGCTGATTGAATAGTTATCTTTATCTTGCCAGTTATCAGATATCAAATCAGTAAAATATCTACTTAATTCTTTTGTAAATATATTTTTCACCTCATCCTTATCCGCATCTATTACAGTAGCAGTTAGATCAATAGTCTGTGAAACTGCTGCTTCTACTGTACATTTTGCGCCTATTGGTGCTGTACCTTTTCCTCTTCCCTCTTTACTTGGGTCAATATACTCTTGAATTTCATCAACCAATGCTTGTGATGCTGGCTGCATTAGTGTATTTACGACTATTACTTTAACTGTATAGTGTCCATTCCATCTTGGAATTACCTTAGCAGCTCCAACACCTTTAATATCTTTAGCCCACTTTTGATAGTGATAGATATTTCCTGAAGTGGCAGATTTCTTGACTTTTTCCTGCTGTCTATCAAGTAGGGATTCATCAGTTTCCATATCTTCACCTGGGACAATAACATCTTGTAAAACTGCTGACATCAACCCTTCTATTTCTTCTATAGGGATGAGTGTTCCTGTATCTGAGTTACCTTTTAGTCCTTCTTGCTCACATTCTAGTGTTACATTTTCCATTCCACCACTATTGTCTTTTACAACGTATGTAAGATCACCTAATCCAAATCTACTGCCAACCTTAGGAGTAACCCCTGTGAATGCACCTTTTCGAATTGCTTTAGTAGCATTTCTCCTATAGATACCAAAATCAGCACACTTTCTATCTAAAAACTCACCGCTAGATGAAGTTACAAAGGACATTTTCAATGCTGTATCAAGATCTATATATAGCTGTGCCAGTTCAGCGCAGGCTGGGGCAATTGCATCATATATAATACTGCCTTGCCTCTTATCTACCGTATCCGGTATCTTTGACATTGCATCTTCCACAATTGATTCATAGGTCATATGCTCAAACATTAACCATCACCTCGCTTTCAAAAGAACCCTCAACACTAATGACTTGAAATCTTACTGACATACTTTCTCCCTCATGGGAAAATACAAAATCAGTAACATTAATAATGCGGTCATCGGTAGTTAGTGCATCTCTTATTCGTCGTCTTAGTTCCATTTCTATATAATCGCTATCTTTTCCTATTAATCCATTTAGCTCTGATCCATAAGAAAAATCATATATAAGATATTGATATCTAGCTGTTTCTAAGATTTTGAACACAGCTTGTTTTATTGCATCAATACCATCAATGTAACCATTTATTTTTCCTTCTAATAAATTCAATTTATAGGTTTTTGTTTGTGGTATTATTTCTTCAAAATCCTTTATATTTGTTCCACTTATAGGTATCATGTCGCCACCACCTTATCTAGCACAATGTATTGTTGTCCACCTTGTGCCCTTAAAAGTACTACTTTATCCCCAATATGCAGTGAATTATTAACAGCTACTGTGCTTGTCAAAACCAAGAAATCCTCATCAAGTATGAATCTCTGGTCCACTTGTATCTGTAAGGGATATATTTCTATAACTTGTCCATAGTAAAAAGTTACCTCTTGGCTGTTATCTTTTACCCCTTGATTAATCTGCTTTAATGCCCCAATAAATTTTTGTGTATTACTCATCTATATCACCTTCAATGTTAAGCTCATTGTATGTTGATTGTTACTAAAGTTATGTTTTGCATTGTCAACAATAAATCTTTGTTTAAGGTCTATTCCTTTTATATCAACATATATTGAATTTCCTGCTCTTATAGATAAATCACCTATACAATCAAGACTTAATCCTTTTACTACTCTATTTTTTACAGATTGCAGCTGATTAGCCCTTTTTCGAATTTGTGCTTCATTTAACTTGTCATTAACCTTTTCATAATACTGGAGAAGTCCCCATTTTTTGATATTGCTGCTATCTTTTACAATAAATACTTCTCTTTTACCAGTTTGTTTATTGTCTTTATATAGCTTAATCTTATTATATGAATCTCCATCTATACTTCTATCATAGGAATAACTGGTTAATAGACTGCTGTCTCCAATAATCAGATCAGTAAACATACTTGTTATATTCTTAAGGGTTATACTTCCAAAAGAATCATATAATACATACATTTTACCTGTGTTAATCAAAGTATTATCTAAGGTCTTATATATGATGTCTAGAAGTGTCTGTCCATCTTCAACCATTAGAGGTATTTTGTAATCTGTATTTTCTATTGTTCCTAATTTAATGTTAAAATCAGTAGCTATCTTCCTTATGATTTCATCTGCTCTTTTGTTCTTGAATACGTATGTATCTTTGTTAAGCAGATACCTTATTTGGTCATAAGCTGTAATACTGAGAGTTTCATCTGATGACCTTTTGATTTTGAATATATAACCGTAAAATATACCAATGTTATCTTTTTTGAAGTAAATAATACTTCCTTCATTTATCTCTAAACCTTTTTCTATAACTAAGGTAAAAGATAATTCAGAGGCTTTTCCTACTCTAACTGTGTCCCATGTAATGCTGGTCACCAACTGACTAATATCATGAATATTGCCATTGGATGTATTTTGCATAATTAGATTAATCATAGTCTCACCTCGTTTTGAGGTATTTTCAGCTTCTGTCCTGGATATATCAGGTTAGGGTTTTTTATGTTATTGATCTGAGCTATTTTATTGTACAAGTTACCGTTTCCTAGCTGTAGTTTAGCTATTTTCCATAGGGTATCACCTTTTTTTACTATGTAAGTCTTCGGTATTACCTTAGTTACTGGTCTTGCTCCTTGATAGTCTTTGGTATAAGCCATTTTGCCATCGTTATTAGATAATGTTATTCGTCTTGCTTTGAATTCACGGTATTCTGTTAGGCTCATGGTAAAGTAGATATCGCCGACTTCTCCTGCTTTTTCAGTTATTTCAAAGTCTTCTATCATCCATAGTCTATCTATAGGGTAATAACCGCCTGTTACTTTGAATGTCAGGATTTTATTACTCTGTTTCCAACTGTATATTTTGTTTACATAAACACTTGGATGTTCTAAGTTATTAGTCATTACAAATGGTGCTTCTTCTAATGGAAAGAAACTGCTGATACTTATTTTCAAAAGTTTTCTATCACCTGATCCTACAACTTCACCAAACTGGTATATATTATAGGTTTCTGTGTTCCCTGACTGAGTGACGTTAATCTCTTCTGGATTGACTGGGAGTAGTATTTCTTCTTCACTATTATCTAATAGTCCTATATAAAATTTATACATCTATGCATACACCCCCTGTGCTGAGTTAGTAACTTCTGTTACAAGAGCTTCGGTTATTTTTCCAAGAAGTCTATCTGCGTCTGCATTTTCGTTGACAGTCATATCGCCCATAGATACTGTTGGAGTTAAGGTTACAAAATTCTGTATCATTTCTCGTTCTGCTACGTCTCTCATAAGTTTTACATCTTCATCGGCAATGTCTACATCATCGTTTATCTTGTTAACTTGGACTCCTACATCTTTGCTCTTGCCTGTTCCATTGACTTTGTTTTGTAACTGTCCTGCTCCATCAACTTTACTTTCTAACTTTCCTAAACCCAACTTATCTTTTAATGCGTCTGCTGAGAAGTTTTCTATAGCTCCTGCTACAGCTTCTTTTGCACCACTTAAGTCAACTTTACCTTTTCTGATAAATTTTCCTGTTGTTTCAGCTGCTCCACTGAAATCTACTTTTAGATGATCTAGTTTACTAATGTTAGCACCTAATAAGTTAAGTCCTGAAATAATTAAATTGATGCCATCTATAAAAGGATTAACAAATATATTCAAGAATGTATTAATTCCATCACCAGCAAATCTAATTATTCCTTCTGCTGCCGATGCAAGTCCTTCTATGAGACCATTTATACCCCATTCAACAAAATCGAAAAAACCTCTTGTTAAATTAGCTATTGCTGTTCTAACAGGCTCCATAGTAGCTATCAGCGCTATGAATGCTGTTATTAAGATAATAATGGCTTTTATAATTATCATAGTTGGATTGGCTTCTAGTATAGCTTTTAAAATTCTTTCTTTTATAATACGTATTTGCATAACTGCATTATGAATGGTAGTTGCTAATGTTATTGCTCCAATTGCTAATGCAACAGCTCCTAGAACAGCCAAAACTATATGAGAGTTTTCAATTACTACTCCTAATATTGAATTTATCATATCCATTAATGGTTTCAGATAATCTAATAACATCATGACTCCACCAATTATTTTTTCTATAATTACCATTATCAGGTCAAGCATCGCTATAAACTCTTTACTATCAAGAAATCCTAATACTTTTTCTAAAACCGGTTGTAAGGCTGTTGCAATTCTACCACCCATGTTAACCCATGTATTATTCCATTTTTCTTTTATCTGATTAACCATACCTGAAAATTTTTCATCCTGTGTAATTCCTAGTTTAATATTTTTCCCTATTGGTGTTTCCCAGAATTTTTTTATATATTTAGTTGCTTTATCAATTCCTACAGGTATACCCGAAAACCATTTTTTCTTCTTAGTAGGATCTTTTTTCCCTACTTGTGTTTTGCTTCCTGCTTCTTTATTCTTCTTTCCTATCAATTGACTCATCTTATTGATGATACCTTTCATAGGATTTTCCATTGTTTCCTTTAACTTACCACTTTTTTTAATTTTATCAGAGAGTTTTAATCCTTTTTTCATCTTATCAATAGCTTTGTATCCTTCTTCAATCTTATCTTTATATGTATTGAATGTAGATATATTATTTTCTATTGTAGTATTAAATTTATTTAACATCTCTACTGAATTATTTATTGTTGTTATTGCTGTCATGTATTCACCACCTTCATTAACGTGTCTTGTTATAAGCCTTCTTCTCAGCTTCTATATGTAAATCTACACTAGCAATTACAAAAGCTTTTTCACGTCTTGGTAAATCTAGAAATTGTTGAGGGAGTAAGTTTATTTTATGTAGTAGATAATGAGCATAATTAGCATCTGAATCTCCCTCAATAATTAGTTTTTTGCCTGTTCTTTTAACTCCTCAAGGTCTGTATACCCAGATAAAGTCTGAATTTGATCTGATAATGTAGCAATCTCTCCAGGTAACATAACTTTCTTGATATAATCTTCTGGTGTTACGCAACCAACACTTTTAATACTGTCTGCTTCTTCAAACTTAGGGTCTACAGTTCCTTTTATTGCAATTAATCTATTGAATTTGCTTACATCAAAATCAACTTTTCCTTTTTTGCCTGTACGCATACATATTTTTTGAATATCTGACATTTCGCTGTCTGTAATGGCTCTGATCTTGAATTTTAATAAGCTGCCTTTTTTGTCTTTGAATCTATTAGAAACTAGTACCGCTCCTGTGATATTATCAATAATATTTTCATTTAAAAATGCTTGTAAACTACTCATTCTCTTCACTCCTCTAATTGTTTTATATCTTCATAGAGTAAGGAAAGCAGAAGCCTCCCTTTACACATATGAAAATAGTTCTGTTTCATTTTCTGTTAAACTACGACCTATTCTATGACATTAAATTTGTTTAATACTTCAATATCATCAAATGTGAAGCTTAATTCTTCATCTAATACATCTTTATCAATATCAAGTTGTCCTATGATAACACTGTCAATATTGCAGTTTTTAAGTACAACTGTTTGTTTTCCAGCTTCACTTGCTGGATCTTCATTTACTACTTGAATGTCAAAGTATACATCTTTTCCTGTTTTTATATAATCAAGCATCAATTGTCTGAATTCACTTGTTATATAATAGATAGTCATACTTCCTGTACCTTTCCATCCAGTAGCTTTACTATGAGTTGCTCTACTGCCTAGAACTTTGATCTCTGACTTAGTCTTTTCAATCTTGGCATCTATTTTTTTTATATAAGCCATTTCTTTTACAACACCGTCGATTGTCTTGAATACTTTTCCTTCTCTTCCTGATATAATATCTTGTGCTTTTAAAATCGCCATATTATTTCACCTCCACAGTCATATACAGTTTTTCCATTCCATCTACAGGTTGAGTAGCTATTCTTACTACAACAACATCTGTATCTGTACTAGCTAATACTTGTACATCTTTTCCAGTATCTAAGTTAGTGATAGAATCATTGTTCTGGTATTTTTGTAGACATTTAATGATTTCATTTTTAAGAAGGTTTCTACCATCTTCATTATTGCTGATTTTGCCAATGAAATATTCATTTCCAACTTTGGTAATGTCATTATTGATTGCATCCAATGTACGAATGACTCTGTTTTTCCTGAACATTCTACCTTTGTCTTTTGTGTAAGTATGTAATGTGTTAATATCGTACTCTACTCTTGCTTTTCCATCATAACCAGTGAATAAGAATTCTCCGTCATTAATAGCTGATTCTATAGCTGAATAGTTATATTTCTTATCTACATCCACAGCTCCGTCATAGAAATCATATGTTAATGATTTATTAGTGTTAGCGGCTGCTGTTGCTCCTGCTACCCAAGCAGTTGCTTTCTTGGCTTCTAATGTAGTTCCATCTTCAAGTACAACACCATTTTTGACACTGATAATTCCTTCATAATTAGCGTTACAGTAATTTTCAGCTACTAATACTACTTTATTACCTTCATCATCTCTAAGTCTTTTGATCCATTGTTTGAATGCATCTTTTATACCTATATCTGTCACATCGTATAATGCGCATGTATTAAAGTAATATACTTCAATAGCTTCTCTGTATGCTGTATAATTTTCTGCACTAACAGAACTATTTCCACCATTCTTTAGACTTGTTCCTGCAGTTGCAGTTAATGCTCCTGTACCACTGAATACAACAAATTGGTTGTTTTGTAAATCTTGTACATTAGATACTCCTTGTTGGCTATCTACAAGTTTAGTTCCAATAAAGGTCTTTACATTGAATTTTTCATCTTCTGCTTCTACTGTAATTTTTAAGTCATTACCTTTTGTACCTGTATATTTTGCAGTAGCCGTTAAATCACCTTCTGTAGCAACTGCTTTTATTCCTTCTGAAGAAGTATTCAATCTGTAAACCAATACTTTTTCAGCTCTTTTCAAACCTTCTCTGATTGGTACTAAGTTATATAGTTCTTCTCCGAAAATAGGAAGTGTATCAGTATTCTGTGATACTTCTATTACTTCTTGTTCTGGACCGAAGTCAAGGTCTAGAGGCATTGTTATGATACCTCTATGTAATTCATTTGTTTCCATGCTTGTTTGTTGAAAATTAATATATACTCCTGGTCTTACTTTGTTTTGAGTAGTCCATGTTCCACCCATTTAATGCACCTTCCTTTCAAATCTTATGTTTCTAAGTTTCTAATAAGTGATTTATAGTTACTTACTTGAATTCAACATTTTTGTTAACACCTTTTATAGAATCCTCAGCGTCTTTTGGTTTTATTATGTTAAGCTGAATAGAAAATCTGTAATGTAAAACATCTTCTGTAATCTCACTTATTCTTTCCCCAGTTCTTATCAAAGCATTTTCCATTTCTAAATACTCTAATTCTTCATCAAGTTTATCTGATATATACCAATATTTTTCATTTTTATTAGAGTCATCTAAATAACCTATAATATCTAGTTTTACGTTTTGTTTTATTTTATCTCTCTGATTATTAGTAGCTTTTTCTTCTACTTTAATTCTTAGAGCTGGTTTAACGATTTCTGATATTGGTTTGTCTTCTAAGTAAATAGTATAATCAGGATATAGATTTTCTAACTTTACTTTTAAAGTATTCTTTACTTTGTTAATCATCTGTTTCCCTCCCAACCTATATATGTAGGATTAATGATTAATCCTGTTATATATTATTTTCGTAATGCATTACTAGAAACGATCGTTTAGACAGTAGCTTTTGTCTTAGCTGACTGGCTTGTTTATATAATAGCATTACCTAACACGACATTAACACGTCATTTTATAACTTTTTTATATTTATTTTCAATTCTTTGAATTTGTCTTGATGACATACCTAATTTCTCTGCTGTTTTCTCTTGGGTTAAGCCTTCTATGACTCTATAGTAAAAAACTTTATTATTTTTTCCTTGTGTCTTAGAAAATTCTTGATCCACTTTTTCTTTTTCTTGTTTTAATTGTTGTAATCTTTTTTGTTGTAATGTTATGTATTTTTCTATTGTATTAGATTCGTTTTGGTAGGATTCTAATAGGGTTTCTAGGACTGTAATCCTTTGTTGTAGATCTTGGTATGAATTGTATATTATGTTAATTTTTCTCCCCCCTTTTGGTTCAATTCTTTTGAAAGATAATGACTTTAAATAGATGATAACATTGACTGGAACGACATTAACACGTCATAAATAGAATTAAACCCTCCACTATAACATCATAGTTTCTATATATGGTACAATAATAAATATATTGAGGTGATTTTTAATGAACACTTACAGAACATCCCAAATAGCAGATATCATAGAAATACATTCTAATACAGTTAGATTATATGAAGAATTAGGGCTTATCCCAAAACCAGAACGCCAATCAAATGGTTATCGAATTTTCACTGATTTGCATATAGCTATTTTTCGGCTTGCTCGAACTGCATTCCAAATAGAAGTATTACAGAACGGTTTGAGAAAAAAGATAGTAAAAATGGTAAAGGTTGCAGCTTCAGGTAATTTTGCTTATGCCCTTACCCTCACACATGAATATTTATGTCAAATACACCAAGAACAACAAAATGCTGAGGAAGCTGTCAACATTGTGAAACAACTATTATCTAGAGAACAGGATACAAAAATCTTGAAAATGAAAAGGAAGGAAGTCTCAAAATATCTTGGTATCTCAATGGGTTCTCTAAGAAATTGGGAAATGAATGGATTATTATCCGTAAAACGAACAGAAAATGGTTATCGTATCTATACAAATGAAGATATTAAAAGGTTGAAAATCATTCGCTCCCTCCGCTGTGCCAACTATTCACTTGAAGCCATTCTACGTATGTTAAATGCATTATCCTACAATCCACAAGTTAATATCAAAGAGGTACTTACTACCCCAAAAGCAACAGATGATATTATATCTGTATGTGATAAGCTTATTATTTCTTTACATGAAGCTGAAAACAACGCTAAAATCATTATTCAACAGCTAAATGATATAAAAATAAAATTTGCAAACTCTCCACTATAACACCAACCTTTAAATTGGTGTTATTCTTTTTTTGTTAAATTCAACAAAAGGAGGATAAACACATGAAAGAAGCAATCAAAGTGGATCAGCTCTCTAAAGCCTATGATGGATTACCTGTGGTAAAAAAGGTAAGCATATCAGTTAACAAAGGGAAAGTATTCGGCTTGCTTGGTGCCAATGGTGCAGGAAAAACCACAACCATTGAGTGTATTTTGGGTACAAAGAAATTTGATAGTGGAACAGTTTCCATTCTAGGGGTAGATCCACAAACAAATCGAAAAAAACTGTTTGAAAAGGTGGGCGTACAATTTCAGGAAGCAAACTATCAGGATAGAATTACAGTGGGTGAGTTGTGCCAGGTCACACAATCACTTTATAAAGAGACTACGAACTACCATAACTTATTAAAAGAATTTGGAATCTTTGATAAGATAAAACGCCCAGTTAGTACTTTATCAGGTGGTGAGCGGCAAAGACTTTTTATCATTCTTGCTCTTATACCAGAACCAGAGATAGTTTTTCTAGATGAATTGACCACTGGGTTAGACGCTAGAGCCAGGCGTGATGTTTGGAAAATACTTTCCAGTTTGAAAACAAAGGGACTGACTATCTTGTTGACCTCTCATTTTATGGACGAGGTTGAAACCTTGTGTGATAGTATTTGTATCTTAAAAAAGGGACAAATAGTATTCTATGGAACTGTTAGTGAAGCAATCGCCCAAAGTCCTTGTGAACAATTTGAAGATGCTTACCTTTGGTATACAGATGAGGAGGATAAAGAATATGAAAACATTTCAAACAATGCTTAAAACAGAATTAAAGTTATCTCTGAGGGGAATGGATATGTTTATTTTTGCTATCTGTATGCCACTTGTTGTATTAATAATTCTTGGTATCATTTACGGAAACAATCCAGCTTTTGACGGTGCTGAATTTACTTTCCTAGAACAATCTTTCGGTGCACTTACTACAATTTCCATTTGTGCTGGTGGTGTTATGGGATTACCTCTTGTAGTATCAGATTACAGGAGCAAAAAAATTCTAAAACGCTTTCAAGTAACTCCAATAAGTCCTACAATGATATTGTTAGTACAGGTAGTTATTTACACCTTATATTCAGTTACATCACTATTATTGATTTATTTGGCTGCAACACTTTTCTTTGATTTCAAGTTTAATGGTTCATGGTTGCAGTTTTTAATTGGTTACATCTTGGTCATGTTATCTATGTTCAGTATTGGAATGATGGTAGGAGGAATTGCACCTAATGTTAAAAGTGCCAGTATGATTTCAAGCATTTTGTATTTTCCCATGCTTATTTTTTCAGGTGCTACCTTACCATATGAAGTCATGCCTGAGGCTCTTCAGAAAGTATCAGATATTTTACCTCTGACACAGGGAATAAAAATTCTAAAATCAGCCTCTCTGGGGTTAACTATAGATAATACTATCTTTCCAATAATCATCATGGTTTTTCTAGCTGTAGTTTGTATCAGTATTTCAATTAAATTTTTCAAATGGGAGTAGTAACCATACTCCCATTTTCCAACTTTTTCTCAATTCTCTGTACCTGTCTAGCTGACATATATAATTTTTCAGCAGTCTGCTCTTGTGTCATGCCTTTGACAATTCTATAATAAAAAACTCTCTCATTGGTACCTTCTAACTCGCTCATTATAGTATCTACCTTTTCTTTTTCCTTTCTCAAACGCATAAGCTCTTCCTCATGTAGCAATATATGTGAATCAATTATTTTTATCTCTTTTAGATAAGTCATGTAAGATATTCTCTCATCTTTAACCTTTATCACGCTTTGTTCTCCACTATCTAATATATTAACCAGCAATTCTTTTTCCTTTTTATAAGAATCCAGCCTAATCTCAATAACTGATATCCTTTTTTTTAAATCCTCATAAGAACCATATAAAATATTCATTCAGTAACCTCCAATTTCACATGTTTATTTCTCCACTCTTAAATACTAACGGCGTTTATAATATTCTAAAAGAATACCATCAATACTCAAAACGTGTACTTAAGTGAAAAAAAATATATTTATAATTTTTTCATAGAAGTAGGCAATAAAAACAAGTTATTATTTATTACCGTACTAATATTATACTACTCATTATGAGTACTGTCAATACATAATATGATAAATTTGTTGCAAGTTTACTCAAATTGCGTAATGGAGGTTATATTAATAATACCCATAATTTCACAGAAAATATAGAATTACTTATGTTAACCATAATTATTTTGGTTTATTATGGTTAACATAAATATACGTATTATCATCATATTGTTCTTTTATTAGCTTGAATAATTGATTGGCTGCTAATACCGCTTTCTTTTTATTACTAAAAATGACTGTTCTTATGTCTTTAGCCAACAAATATTCACTGCCACATATTGTTATAACACAAATGTTTTTATTATCAATGAATCTAGATGCAATATCTCCAATGAATTCATTTATAATAATGCCTTTTCTATCTTTATTTTTCTCAAGAAAATTGCTTAATCCTGTTGTAGAATCTACTTCATAAACAAGTTCCTGATTAAAATCATTACGCACATATTCCATGAATTCCTTGTTATTAAACTTACTGGTAACAAGGAAAATATCTTCTCTATCATAATTCTTTTTTATAGAAGCTATTGCTTTTGAAAAATTCCATGTAATTTTATAAAAATAATTATCCTGAATTAAACTGTCAACTACTACAAGAGGTGCTGATATCTTGGTTGACAGCTTATAGAACATATCTCCTTTTACATTAATTAAAAATACTCCCTCTAATTCTCTTTTTGATATAATGTCTATCTGAGGTTTGGAAACACTAATGGTGCTTACAATAACATCATAGTTATTCTTACTCATTACTTTTTCTAATTCTCTCACAAAATCCGTGTATAAGAATTTTTCCCAAGGGTCTTCATTATCGCTAATTACAATAACGATACCTATAAGGGAAGATTTCCTATTAGCAAGCGTTCTAGCTGCTATGTTAGGAACATAATTTAATTCATAAGCCACTTCTAGGACTTTTTCTCGTGTCTTAATACTAATCTTCTGATCCGTTCTATTGTTTAAAACATAAGAAACCGCTGCTACTGAAACACCAGCATGTTCCGCAATATCCTTCAGGGTAACTTTTTTCATTATATCACCTGTATCTGTTGAATCAATCACTAACAAGTTAATCTTTTCTTCAACATATTTTTTTATAGTAAGTTGATTGCCTTATTTTTTTTTATTATACTATATACTAATCAAAACTCAAATAACTTTTATAATACTTTTAATATCAAGAATGAATTTTCTTCAAGTGATACTTCAGTAGAGAGATTCATTTCTTGTTGCTTATAGATATCTTCTACCTTTTTATCAGCTATTTCTTCTGGTAGATTAATATCAATGTTTTTATCACTATTATTCATGATGATATATATTTCCTGTTCGCCACTAACCTTCTTATAGATTAGATATTCTTTTTCATTATCATAATCAACCCATCTAAGTTCTGTACTATTAAACGCTTTGTAAGTATTTCTTAGTTCAATTAATGTTTTAAGATGATTCTTAATATTATCATCGTGTTTATTATTATCCCAATTCATACATTTTCTATTATTAGGATCACTTTCCCCATTTATTCCTACTTCACTTCCATAATAGATACTTGGAGTACCTGGAAATGTAAACTGGAACAAATATGCTAGATTTGTTTTATCAGCATTTTCATTGCAAACTGTCAATATCCTTTTTGTATCGTGGCTATCTACTAGATTAAACATATTTTTCAATATATTCTTTGGATATGTAGTAAGTACCCTATTAACTGATTCTATAAAATCAGATGGTTTTATATGTACATTATTATTCTTCCCAAAAAATGACCACATAGGCATTAGTAAATCATAATTCATAGTTGAATCAAATTGTCCTGAATGAAGCCATGGAAATGCCTCATCCCAATTTTCTCCTATGATTACAACGTCTTTTTTTGCCCCTTTTACTTCTTTTCTAAACTCTCTCCAAAATTCATGTGATACTTCATTAGATACATCTAATCGCCATCCGTCTATATCATACTCTTCTATCCAATATTTCGCCGCTCCCATTAGATGATTTTTTGCTAATTCATTATCTGTATTCCATTTTGGCATCCTAGGAGTAAAAGCAAAAGTGGCATAATTGAAGTTAACCATGTTATCGTATGTCAATTTTTCCATATCTGGATCATTATTATCATCTAGTGGAAAATTAACAGCAGCATCTCCATCTATAAAAAAGCAATCATAGTATTTGGAGTCTCTTCCATTTTTAACGACATCTTGCCAAAAAGGATGTCTCCATCCACAGTGATTGAATACTGCGTCAAGCATTATTCTAATCCCTCTTTTATGAGCTTCCTCCACTAATTCTTTAAATGTTTCATTGGTTCCAAAGTGAGGATCAATTTTATAATAATCTTCTATATCATATTTATGACTGGAAGGAGATTGAAATATAGGTGTGAAATATATTCCTGTGAATCCCATATCTCTTATATAATCCAACTTGTTAATAACACCTCTTAAATCCCCTCCAAAAAACATATTGTTGGAAACGTCTTCAGTACTTCCCCATTCTAATACATTTTCGTCATTTATGGATTCATCTCCATTAGAAAATCTTTCAGTAAAAATCTGATACCATGTAGTATCCGCCACCCACTCAGGAGCATCATAAATGTCTTCATGATTCACATAAGGGAAATTGAAGAAATTTTCCAAATTATATATTCTTTCGTTGTCTACTTCATTTAAATCAAGTATTTCTCTACTACCAAAAACTATTTTTGTTTCCTCATTCTTAATTACAAAAGCATACTTGGCACGCTTCCATTTCGGCTTAATTTCACAGAACCAATAGTCATGCATACCTGTTGAATATTCTTTTAACATGGGTATCCCTAATGAATCTGCTTTCCATTCTCCAAATTCATCATTATTTTTTGGAACATAGTGAAATGGGTCTCCATAGATTAATTTTATTTCATCCACTTCATCTTTTCCTGTTCGTATTTTTATATGTATTGTTTCCTTATTATATGCATATGCATATTTACTTTTTGCTTCATGATAGATTGCTGCTACATTCATTATGTTTTTTCCTCCTGCTGTTTTAATCGATTCTATTTATGTTTTTTAATTATTTAACTTTAAAGATTATACTACATTTTCCTGGTAATTCAATGGTATTATCTTCTATTAATGGTTCCTTTTGGTTGCAAAATAATACATCCCCTAATTTATATTCTTTCTCTAATTCTTTTCTATCAATTTCTATTTCTTTTGAATATAAATTATGTACAACCACTAATCTTTCATCTAGGTATTTTCGTTCATAAGCAACCACTTTTGAACTACTTGTTTCGATTCCTATTAATTCTCCTGCCATGAGAGCTGGATGACTTTGACGTATTCTAATTATTTTACGATAATAGTTTAGTAAAGAGTCTTTATCTTTTTCTTGACTACTTACACTGGATGTATCTTTATTTGAATTTAATGATTCCCATGAAGATTGATAAGAATCATTCTCCCCCCATATAAAAGGTTCTCTTATATTCTCATCCGGTTTATTTCCTTTCATACCAATCTCTTCACCATAATAAATAAAAGGATTACCAGGTAAAGTCATATATAGAGAAGCTGCTAGTTTCATATTTGTCAAGTCTCCATTTAGATAATCCATCGCTCTTTGGGTATCATGATTACTTAGAAATGGTGCATCAATAAAATGGTCATTGTATTCATTCATTTTTGAATAAACCATATCCAATTGAGTGATTAATCCATTATTATTACGTCCAAAATCTCTCTCGAATTTTACCATTCCCAATATACCTTCACCACTGAGATCAAAATTGAATGTAGTATTAAAGTTACTTGCATAAGTTGATCTTTTCTCAATAGATTCCCATACTTCCCCTACTAAATAGTAATCTGCTTTAACTTTCCTAAGAGCAGTATCGAATTCCTGCCACCACTCCCTGGTTTTACTATCATAATCATCATTTTTGGGTAATTCTCCAACACCGAATATATGTGGAACTGCATCGACTCTAAAGCCATCCACACCTTTCTCTAACCAATAGGTAGCTACTTCTACCATTTCATCCCTTAAGGTTTCAGAACTATAATTAAAGTCTGGCATACCGTCCCAAAAAATTGCATAGTAATAATTACTGCCAATTTTATTCCATGCATTGTGTCCCCATACTTGTTTGTCAAAATCATATTCTTCCGAGTCTTCAGGAACGATATCATAATAATCCCTGTAAGCACTATTTTCATCGCCCACTGCTTCAACAAACCAAGGATGTTTTGAAGATGAATGATTAAGAACTAAATCCATAATGACTTTTATATTCCTCTTATGTGCTTCCTCAAGTAAATGTTCAAAATCATCTAATGTACCGTAATCTGGATTAATATCATAATAATCTGTGATATCATAGCCATGGTAAGATGGGGATGGATTTATAGGCATCAACCATATACCATTAATACCTAGATCATCATTTGTTGAAGAATCATTATCATTTAAATAATCAAGTTTTTCTATAACTCCATTTATATCCCCAACACCGTCACCATCACTATCAGCAAAAGCTCTTACGAATATTTCATACCAAACACCATTTGGGCTATTTTCCATAGTAGATATTTTCTCTTTTGATGTAGTACATCCACTAACAACCAATGATATAGTCAACAATAGAATAAAAATAACCCCAAATTTTTTATTCATAAATAATCCCCTTTTCTTTAATTGATTCTAATCTCCGTCTCTGTATTAAAAAAATGTATAGCCGATAAATCAAAACCAAATGTATGACGTTCCCCTTCATTGTACACATGATGACCTGGTGTAGATATAATAATATCTTTATTGTTCTTGGTTTTAGTATAAAGTATTTTTTCTTTTCCCAGCATTTCAATTACATCAATAGTGCATTCAAAAATATCTGTTTTACCATCACCACTAGTGAATCTCTCCGGTCTAAGTCCAACAGTGACGGATTTGTTTTCATAGGGTTTTAAAAGTTCAAGATCATTTTTATCTGGTTTTATTTTTATTACATCATCATCAGAAATGAACATACCATATGACATTTTACCTTTTATAAGGTTCATAGTTGGTGAACCAATGAATTTTGCAACAAATATGTTATGAGGTTTATTATAAAACTCTTCTGGTTTCCCAGCCTGTTGTATTTTTCCCCCATCCATAAGTACAATCTTCGAAGCCATTGTCATTGCTTCAGTTTGATCGTGAGTCACATATATGGAAGTCGTTCCTAGAGTTTTATGTAAACGAACAAGTTCAACTCTCATATGCTCCCTTAATTTTGCATCTAGATTAGATAATGGTTCATCCATTAAAAATACGCTTGGTTTTCTAACCATTGCACGTCCTAATGCAACACGTTGTCTTTGCCCTCCTGATATATCTGATGGCTTAGAATATAGATAATCTTTTATTTGAAGTACTTCAGCAGCTTCCATAACTCTATCATGTATAACTTTTTTTCTCTCTTTTCTCATAGATAATGAGAAAGCCATGTTTTCATAGACAGTCATATGTGGATATAATGCGTATGATTGAAATACCATTGCAATATCCCTATCCTTTGGTGCTACTTTATTAACTCTCATACCATCAAATAAAAGGTCTCCTTCAGTAATAGAATTCAATCCTGCAACCATTCTAAGTAGTGTGGTTTTACCGCAACCAGATGGTCCTAGGATTACACAGAATTCTTTATCTTCAATGCTTAGATTAATATTTCTTAATGTAAATTCTTCTCTACCTTCATACTTTTTACCAATGTTTTTTAATTCTACTTTCATAATGCCTCCTGTTTATATGTATAATATCAATACAATATATAATCAACCTTTTACCGAACCTTTTGATAAACCTGATACTAATTGCTTTTGTAGAAGCGTAAACATAATAACAATAGGTACTGCAGTCAACAACCCTCCAGCCGCAAAAGCTGGTTGATTAAGTGTTCTAAAATCATTAATAAGAGTAAATAAACCAGCAGCCAGTGTATAGGATTCTGGACTTGTCAACAATACTTTTGGTAATAGATAATCCATAAAAGGACCGATGAATGACCACAAAGCTATAATTGCTAACATAGGTCTTGCGATAGGCATTATAATCAATCTATATACTTTCATATTGGAACACCCATCAATCTTAGCTGCATCATCTAACTCTGAAGATATTGAATCAAGATAACCTTTTAGTATAAATGTATTTCCTGCAATTCCCCCACCAGAATATATGAGTATCAACATCATTTGTCTTGAAAATGATGGAATGACTGAGGAAATAATAGAATGCATAGTAAAATATGCTGTAATCCCTGCAAAAGCAGGAATGGTTTGAATTAACATAATAGTCATCAAAGAAGCTTTTCTCCCTTTGAATCTATACCTTGAATATGCGAATCCAGTAAAGGAAACTATAATCAATGTTAGGATTGCACTTGTGATAGCTATAAAAATAGTATTGACTACCCATCTTAGATACAAGGTTTCTTCAAATAAATATTTAAAGTGTTTGATAGAAAAATCAAACTCTCTGTTCAACATTAGATACTGTCCTTGAGCACCATTAAATGCTGATACTACCATTTGGTACAAAGGCCATAAAATAGCTAATGACCAAAAGAGTAATACTATGTAAGAGAAAAATATTCCAATTTTACCCATTAAAGTTAAAGGTTGTTTATCCGATAGATATAAATCACTTTTTTTCTTGAACATTCCCATTACAATTTCTCCTCTTTAAAAGCTTTAGAGTTCTTGAAACCAATAAATGCAAATAGCATTAACCCTAAAGATATGACAACTGTTATCGCTGCTCCAATAGATTGATATTGATTTTCTGTTGTTAACTTAAATATATAAGAAATAAGTAAATCTGTTGTTCCAGCTAGATTACCATATTTACTTGGATTAAACGGTCCACCACTGTTAAATAAATAAATTATAGAAAAGTTATTGAAATTAAAAGTATACTGTCCTACTAGTAACGGTGCTGTTTGGAAAAGGACTATTGGTAATGTTATACGCTTTAATTTCTGCCAAGCTGTGGCACCATCTATCCTAGCGGCTTCATACAAATCTCCTGGTATTGCTTGTAATACTCCCGTAGACAATAAAAATATATATGAACTACCTAACCAAGCTTGCATCAAAATAAGTGCAATACGTGATAGATTAGGATCGTTTTTAACTACAATCTGTCTTCCAAAAATTGAAGATATTATATCGGTTATAGCTCCATTCGGCGAAAACATGATGCTAAAAAACATTATGGTAATAAATGCAGGCACTGCCCAAGGTAATAGATAAATTGACCTGAAGATTACCTTACCCTTGATTCTTTCGTTATTGACTAAGATAGCTAAGAAAAATCCTATCAAAATCGCTAACGTAGTTGCAACTGCTGTCCATACTAAGGTCCAGCCTAATATTAGCCAGAATGCAGAACCGGCAATTCCTTCTCCTAGAGCTATCATCTTATAATTACTAAGACCAATCCAAGCAAATTTTGATTGATGTTTTGGATCCATCCCTGTAAATGAAAGTAATATAGCAGTTGTTATAGGTACTAAAACAATAAATATAGTAACTAATAGAGCAGGAAGTGATGCTATGTATGGAAATCCTTCTTCCGATATGCTTGTTCTGGTTTCAAACCAGTTTTTAGGACGAATTCCTTTAATTTTATCTTTTTCCACACGATGTACATCTTTAAAAGATACATACATCAATATAATCGCAATCACTATCATAAATATCGCAATTATACCCTCGATCATAAATATTAGAGACTTATCAATCTTTCGCCCTCCATGTGCAAGGGAAACAAGTCCTGCTATTCCATTACCTTGATAGTTACCAAAACCTAGGGCATAAGGTATTGCAATCACATATATAAAAAGGCTTATAATAAAAAATAACATTCCTTTTATATACTGCTTATTAAGTAACTGTCCAACACCTGGGAGTAAAAAAGTTAAAAAGCCTCTATATGGAATATTATTTTCTACTTCCGAGGGCATCTTTCGCCTCAAATCTGATATATTAGCATTTAACACCATTCTTTTTCTTTTAGAATTATTATTAATCTCAAATTTCTTATTCTTAATTAATTCATTGGCATTCTTAAGAGGAATTTCATAAGATTTCAACTTGGTATTTTCTTTGTATTGTATGTTCAGTTCTTTAATTCCTTCATTTAACGCTTTTTTTGAAATCTGTCTTTTTTTTCTTTTTATTTTTAACTTTTCTATATTATCTTTTAGTATTTTCTTTTGCTCAGTAATATAGACTTTTAGCTCAGCCTTTTGTTTTGTTTGTTCATCAATATCAATATTCTTTTTATTAATTTTAGCTTTTTTCAACTCATCTTCATTAGCATCTAGATGCTCTATAATTGATGGTAGTTGATCTATTTCAATAAGAGATTTTTCGTATTTATATTTTGCTTCATAACTGATATCAACATAATCTTTATAAAAAACTTTCTTTTGCTCACTTAAAAATAAATCTATCTTGAGCTTTTTCATTCTGTATGAAAGATTTTTTGGTAGATTATCTATGTACTTTCTTTTTTTCCCTTTTAGTTCACTATCAAATATTTTTTCATTTTTAATATACTTATCCAATTCTATTATATATGGATGCTGTTTTTTGTTTTGCTTCGATTTACTTATTTTCTTCAATAATCTTTTGTCTTTTGTTTCTTCATATTCATTATATAGTGTAGCAATTTCTTTTAGATATAGATTTTTTCTTTCATAAACATTCCCAATATCATCGTACAAAAATTCGTTTACTCTTTTCAAGTTTGATACCACACCTTTCAGGGATTTTCACATTTTTCGATAACCGTCAATAATGATAGAACGGTGAATATCACTATAATATATAACCCAATATACATATATGAAAATACAGCAAGATTATCTAATCCTACTACTGTATATAAAATGGACCCAATCATTAACACAGTCCATATGAATACAAATAATTTATTGATTCTTAACTTGACATATGATAGATACGTATGGATTCCTAATCCTATAGGAACAATAATTCTTTGGAAATATATTGAAAGATTGATTGATATATACGTATTGAATAATTCTGTATTCTCTAGGTTTGTAACTGTATATTGTTTATTATCTTTTAGCCAGTTGTTAAACACATTTATATCTTTAACTTTCATCATAACTTCTAGTGATAATAAAAAAATTATCACTCCTAATGATAGTATTATGAGATATAATTGTTTTTTAGGTAATTTAGTATAACCTTTCAAAGTCTCACCACCTCAAGAAAAGGTAATAAAAGAGAGACTAATAATAATAACTAACCTCTCTTTTATTATGTATTCTAGATACTAAAAGTTTGACATCATAGCGTCAAATGCAGCCTTTACTTCAGCATAAGCCTCTTCAACAGTTTCTGGTTTTACAGCTGCCCATGATAATAGTGCATTTTCCCATGTGGACCATACTGAACCCCATTCTGTGAATAATGGTCTTGCTGGTGCAGTCTTATAAGATTCTATAACCGCTTTTATAGATTTTTTATCCATTTCTGAAAGGTCTGATTCTTCATATACTGATTCATCTACATTTTCTAAGATTTTACCTGTAGCTTTGAATAATTCAATTGCGTAATCTGTATTAACAATTTCTTCTATCATTGCTTGAGCAAGTGCCATCTTATCTTTATCTTCTTCAATTCTTGCGTTGATACCAAGTCCCCAACCACTTTTCCAATGTGTTAATGGTTTACCATTAACAGTAACTTGATTGATTGGTAAAATCCTAAGTTCTTCACCATTACTAGCTTTTTCTGATAATCCTGCTGTTGCCCATGGACCTTCTAAACGAATTGAATTGTTACCACCAGTAGTAAATTCAGAATCCATATATCCGCCTACAGCCTCTTTATCCCACAAATCTGTGCCTGCTTCATTATGTTTACTCCAATAGTTGAATAAAACTTTAAATAGATTTTGTTGATCCTCGGTTAATTCAGCATATTCTTTTGTCATATCTGAGTATAAGTTACCTGAATCATCTTTACCTAACAACTCAATTCCAACTGAATTAGTGAAAGATACTCCAAACCAAGCATCAAATACTTTAACTAGCATATCTCTATATTCAAGTTCACTGAATTCTATAGGTTTAGATAAATCTATTCCTTTAGCTTCTGCATTTGCTTTATTACCAAAATTAATTAATGTCTCTATATTCAAAGGAAATGCTAGATAATGACCATCAACGTTAAAATTACCACCAAGACCATTGTCAAAATCATCAAAACCACCTACATTAGCTGCCATTGTTTTAGCATCTAACTCTGCTAAGACTTCATTTTGAGCTAATCCATAGACTCTATCTGCTGGCAATGCAAATACATCTGCAACATCTTTATTAGTGACATCAGTTGAATCTAATACATCTAGATGATCAAAAGCACTTGTCACATTAAAATCAATAGTTGCCTCTGGATTCTTGGAAAGCACTCTATCAGCGGCTTCCCGATAATAGAACGCCCAATCTTTTTCAACTTGTACAGTTATAGATGCTTTTATTCCTTCATCATTACCTTCAACAGTATTATTACTTACAGTGTTTTCTTCTTTCTTATCTTTGTTACCACATCCAGTAAATAATCCCATAACAACAACAAAAGTTAATAGTAATGATAAACATTTAGCCATTTTTCTCATAATATTTTCCTCCTATTTTTTCTATCTCTTCTAAAACACATAACTCTAAGAAGAATAACCACATATTTAGTTCATAAATCACCGCCTTCATTTATTGATTAATCACCAAATAATAATTCATGCTAGATGAATAAAACGATAATTCAGCAGATAAATCATTTTATTATAAAAATCAAACACTTAACCGTTTAAGTAAATGTATATAAAGTAACAGTTGCATTATATAATTATCTAAGGCAACCGTTTGCACTTTATTATTAATATTACTCATTTTTAATATTTTGTCAATACTTTGTCGTAAAATATTTTAAAATAAATATGATAATAATTTCTTTGTAAATTGACATCACTCATAACGTGTATTATAATACTATTAAAGGATAAATTACTAAGAATTTCATTACGTGAATGTTTATTCAATATTATGTCAGGAGGGAAATTATGACATTAGGAGAGAAAATTAAGTATCTGAGAAATGAAAGAGGCTTATATCAACGTGATTTAGCCAATGCATTAAATATTGCAGTAACCACAATTTCAGGATATGAAAGAGACGACAGAAGACCTAATCCTGAGACATTAAAGCAAATAGCTGATTTTTTTGGTGTTACTATTGATAATCTTGTAGGAGGAAAAGAGTCTCCTGTGGATTATCTAGAGGAAGAATTTCCCGAGGGAATAAAAGTATTAAGACGTGCTACAAAAGAATTAACACCAGAAGCTAGAGCAAAAATGGTTAAGTTAATGAAAGCTTTTTTGGAGGACGAGTAATCATTCATAAGGAGGAAGCGTTGTAGTGAATGTACCTAAGAAACCTAGATATGAATATGCCAAACAAATAGGACGAACATTTTTGAAAAACCTTAATATAAAATCTTATCCTATTGATCCTATAAAAATTGTATACCTTATGAAATGGAAATTCGAAATAGATGATTTATGTGGAGAAGAAGGTTATACCTTTTATAATCCTAAAACCAAAAGTTATTGCATAGTTATTGATAACGCTCAAGGTATTAAAAAACAGAGATGTAAATTTACTATCGCTCATGAGATAGGACATATAATTATGAATCATTATACCTCATACGATATCAGCGCATTAACAGATAATGATTATCGTATATTGGATTTGGAAGCAGATATAGTAGCTGGTGAGCTTCTAATGCCTTATATCTCTATTAGAAAGAATCTGAATAGAAATATATTATATCTCGCCAATAAATTTGATGTTTCTTATAGTGCTATGGAAACGAGGTTAAAATTTTTGAATCTTTATAATTTATGTTATAAGAATGATACTAATATTGTATCAAAATAACCTTTGAATACACAAAAAAGCAGTTTAACCAATATTAATCAGTTAAACTGTCTATAGCTATTTTTTATGGAAAAATCTTAACACTATACAAGTATAAGAATCCACTTGCATCTGATGAAGTTACTCTCCAATGCCATATACTATTTACAACTGTAGTTAAAACTCTAAAGTTAACTTTGATTACTTCAAAGTTTGTTCCTGCATTGAATACAAGCCCAGTAGCTCCTGATTGTGCTACAGTAGAACCTACATTTCCTTGTACACTTATAAAAGTAATATTCATTGGATTAGTAATATTGACTCCATTAAAGTTTGCAGGCACTATTTCATCTATATTTAATATTCCATTCGATAACCCATCTTTGACACCAAATATAGCTTGAACTTCTACAGTTCCAGCACTGTCAGCTGTATAAATATGATGAGTTTGCTCATTAGCTTGAACTGTACTACTACCCGACCAAGCTAAATCATCAATTAATCCATCATTACTATTATGAGCCCAGTTAAATGATAATCCGCTATCTCCCGGAGGTCCGGTTTCTCCTGTTGCTCCAGTATCCCCGGTTGGTCCTATTGGTCCAGTTTCGCCTGTCGCTCCGGTATCTCCTGTTGGTCCTATTGGTCCGGTTTCTCCTGTTGCTCCAGTATCCCCGGTTGGTCCTATTGGTCCGGT
>NZ_BTPT01000015.1:0-28673 GCF_054408565.1 Vallitalea sediminicola | reverse complement strand
AGTGGTGGTTGCTGACTTAGATTTTATTAATTTAAATATGTCTAGTAAATTTAAGTCAATAAATAAATTAATTATAAACTATACAAAGCCTTTAAATATTGAGGCTTTTTTATTTTGTCTACTTATATTTTGAATAATGTTTATTAGCCCTAATATGAATAAAATAATGGTTATAGGTAATATTATTACTATTAGAATTCTTTATGGGACATGGTGTAAAATATGCATAATACTAGAAATACTGAGACTGAATGGAAAAATAAATTTCCCAACACTAACATAAGTGTTTGTGAAAATATAATATCTAATATTGATAGTATAAAAAAGGGATTTGACAAATGCGCTGACATTGTCATTAGACAATTAAGTATTGGAGATAAATATAGTTTAAGAGCAGCTCTCATATATATAGATGGAATGATAAATACAGAAGTAGTTGAATTATCAGTAATAAATAAGCTGAATAATCAAACCTCCAAAATTAAAACTAAAGAATATTATATCCATTTACTTGGTCTTAATGATAATGATACAACTTCTCAAATGGATATTATTTATAAAACAATATTACAAGGTAAAGCAGTATTATTAATAGATACAGTCAAATTTGCTTTATTGTTGAACCTTGAAAATCCTCCCAAAAGAGATATAAGTGAACCAAGTATAGAAATAAATATTAGAGGTCCTAGAGAAGGATTTACAGAAACCCTGACCACTAATGTATGTTTATTGAGAAAAAGAATTAAAAATATTGATCTTAAAGTAGAACATTTTATTATCGGAAGCCAAACTGAAACAGATTTAAAGATTATTTATTTAGATAGTATTGCAGATCAAGAAATTGTAGCAGAAGTGAGGTCAAGGATAGAAAAAATAGACTTGAATTCTATAGTTGATTCAACAAATGTTGAAGAAAGTATAGCAGATGGTGGTATCATAAATTTTATACCAACAGTATTTCGTACCGAAAAGCCGGATACCGCTTCAAGAAAAATATTACAGGGAAAAGTAGCATTATTAGTTGATGGAAGTCCAACTGTCTTAATTGTACCATGTGTTTTTGTTGAGCACCTTCAAGCGCAAGAAGATTATTATAACAACTATATATTAGCAACCATAGATAGAATAATTAGGTTTGTTTCTTTTCTATTAGCTCTTTTATTACCAGCGTTTTGGGTTTCAATAAGTACATTCCACCATGAACTTATCCCAACATCGTTAGTTGTAACTGTCATAAAGACACGGAGTGGATTACCATTCCCAACTTTAGTTGAAGCCTTTTTTATGTTGGCTGCGTATGAAATTATTAAAGAGGCTGGAATAAGGATGCCAGAATCTATAGGTCAAGCTATTAGTGTTGTCGGAGCATTAGTACTTGGTCAGTCTGCTGTATCAGCTGGATTGGTAAGTACTCCTATGGTAATAGTTATAGCTGTTACAGGTATTGCTACTTATGTCATACCTTCTGTAGAATTGACAAGGAGTATAATCTTTCCCAAATACGTATTTCTTATTTTAGGAGGAAGTTTTGGATTGATTGGTTTATTATCTGGTCAATTATTTTTACTAATATATTTATTATCTTTACGCTCTTTCGGAGTTCCTTACCTATCTCCTTTTGGACCTTTAGATTCAGAAAAACTAAAGGACACTATATATAGAAAACCAATATCACAAAAAAGAAATTTTAAAATCATTTATAATATAAAACAAATAAAGAAAAAACTTAAAGAAAAATAGTAACGGTAAAGAAGGGTAAAGATGAAAAAATATCTATATCTATTAATCTTATTTGTAATAGTGTTAGTATGTTCTAGTTGCAGAAGTGTAAAAAAAGATATTGAAAAATATGCAATGGTTCTAAGTACAGGATATGATTGGACCGAAGAGGATAAATACTTGTTAACGATACAGGTATTAAAAACTTCAAGGGAACAAACAAGTGGATCAACAAATGGAGGAGTAGATAAAAAACATTCATTGCCTTCTGAGGTAGTTATATATACTAGCAAAGGAGAGACCATAAATAAAGCTTATGATAATCTGACAACCTCATTAGGTCAAGAACCATATTTTTCTCATAATAAATTCATTGTAATCGGTGAAAAGTTAGCTGAGAAAGGGATTGACTTAATAATTGATAGTAATTTACGAGGACATGAAGTTAGACCAAACACCCCTGTACTTGTTGCTCGAGGGGAAGCTAATAAAATTATTAAGCAGTTAACACCTACGGATACTATTCCTGCAAATGCAATTGAAAATATAATCAAAAATCAATTCGAAAAAGGATTGACAATTCTAACTAATCTTAAGGACATATATAATGGTTTAGCAGATAAAACTGCTGGAATTACAACAGGAGTTATTTATTTGGAAAAACAGTCTGATATAGCTCATAACGGGAAAATATTTATAATAGAGGAAATAGCAATTTTTAAGGATGATAAATTGATTGGATTTTTAAATAAAGAAGAGTCAAGGGCACTGATGTGGATTAAATCTAAAGTCAAGTCAGGGGATATTGTAGTTAATTCACCTAAAAACGAAACTGATAAAATCACTTTTGAAATATTAAATTCTAAATGTAAAATAACCCCTGAATATGATGGAAGTAATTATTTGATAAAACTTAATATTAACCAGAATAGTAATATCGTAAGTATGGTTGGTGAGCATGATCCTATGAATGATTATAAGGTGCTTGATGAATTAGAAAAAGTACAAAACAAAAGTATAGAAGAAGATGTAATAAATGTTATAAAAAAAGTACAAAAAGATTATAATGTGGATATATTTGATTTTGGAGAAGCTATTCACAGAAAATACCCAAAACAATGGAATGTTATTAAAGAAGAATGGGATGAGATATTTCCACATGTTTTAATAGAAGTTACGGTTAAATCAAGTATAAAAAGACCTGGACTAATATCAAAACCTGCTATTTAAGGAAGAAGGTAATACCTTTGAAATATAAAATATCTGCATTACAATTATTTTCTACAATGACATTATCTTTAATGGGGAGTGCTGTTCTATTTTTGTTAGGAGGCAAGGTAAGACAAGATGCATGGCTAGTATTAATTTTAGGTATACCTGTTGGAATTTTTGAAGTTATAATATATACTTCTTTATTCTACAAATATCCTAATGATACCCTGATTGGATATATGATCAAAATATTTGGTAAATATCTAGGAACTATCATTTGTGTCTTCTATCTTCTTCGTTTCTTTTATAATGGAGCAAGGATTTTGAGAGAGTTTGGTGAACTTACTCTTGTAGCTGTTAATCCAAGAGCTTCACTGCATATAATAATATTAATAATTACAGTTGTAGTAACATATAGTATATATTCAGGTATTGAGAATATATGTAGGCTGGCTCAAATAATCTTACCTATATATCTTAGCCTATTTTTTATAGAGTACATTTTGCTTTTTTTAACACAAGGTGCAATTGATTTAAATAATATCTTGCCTTTTTTTGAGAGTGGTATTAAACCAATTATGAAGGAAATATTTCCATTAGGAGTTGAATTTCCATTTGGTGTAAGTATTATTTTTACTATGATATTTCCTTTTGTAAATAAGCCTGAAAAAGTAAGAAGAACATCAATATATGTTGTTATTTTCGTTGGTATAATACTGGCTTTTAATACAATAATGATTATCTCAACCCTTGGTGTAGACTTTGCGTTGGCTTCATTATTTCCATTACTAGAAACCATGAGATTTGTTAAAGTAGGTTCTATTGATCGTATAGACATTTTAACTATTTTAGCATTTATGGTAGGACTGTTTTTTAAAATAACATTACATTTATACGCTGCAATGCTTGGTACCTCACAATTGTTAAAAATAAAAGATAATAAAGTTAAGTGGTTATCCATTCCATTTGGTATATTGATATTTATAGCCAGCTTAATTATTGCAGAAGATTATCCATATCATCTACATATTGGAATGAAAATAACACCGTGGATATTTTTTAATTTGTTTATTACTTTTCCAGTGTTAGCATTAATAGTGAATTTCTTCAGAAAGGGCAGGGGGAAGAAAAAGAAAAAAAGTAGAAGTGCTGCGTAAAAAATATAATAAGCTGTAAAATAATTTCATAAGAAATCCATTTACACTAAGCTATTGATACTCCCGAGAAAATTATAAAAAGAGTCATTTCATACATTAAAAACAAACAACTCTTTTTATATATAATTTATAGTATGGAAAATTATCTTACAAGTTTCATAACTTTTATTGCTTTTACTTGTACACTATAATTTTTCTTAGAAGAAGTAGTCATACCTAGAAATTCTTTTTTCGAACAATTAGCACTTATAGTTAAACCTACAGGCATACCTACTAAAATACCTTTTGCTTTTTCTACAGCAAAGAATAAATTATACTGATAAGTTACATTACTAGAGCTAGAAGATTTCCATAAAAGCCATCCGCTATTTGATGAGCTTAAATTTGTGAAAGTTTGTTTCATAACTTCTTTATAACTATCTAAAGTTGCTCCAGTTAAAGTTACTCCTAATGCTTTAGTGAAAAGAGATAATAATTTAGAACTCATTAAGTTTACATCAGCACTTTGTTGGTGAATGTTTTGATTAAGAGTACCGATAAGCCCCATAGTCTTGTCTCTTCTTACAATAGATAAAGCTTCAGCAAAATTAAGTTCTAAAGTTTTATCATTAATAGCTGGTGTGAATTTATCAGACATTTCTATAGCTGGCATTATGTACTCATAAGGTAAATCCCAAGCGTCTTGAAATTCTATTGTGCCGTTTTGTTTGAGTATTATAGCTGGCATTTTTCTTGTGTTTAAAGAATCAGATTTTACTACAGGTTCATTAGCAGAAGCAAATGATACAGAATAAGTATTGAATAATAATAATACAGAAATAAAGATTGTTAAAAATTTTTTCATGATGAAACCCTCCTAAAATAATATTTTATAAATTTTTAGAATATCTATAATTAAAATTAAGTAACATATTTAATTATAGATATTCTTAATTTCAATTGAGTAATAAATAATTAAACGTTATTCAATAGATCATTATTTAATCTTTAATATTTTTAATCCATTAATTTCTAATTTGTAATCAAACTTATCATCATTAGAAATAGTTAATACATCATCGGTAGAACCATTAATTGTAGTTTTGAAATTTAAAGGTAATGAAAATATAAGGCCATTTTTTTCAACTGTAAATAAAACATTATATGTATAGGTTGTTATTGGATCAAATTCTGAGTAGTTTGAATCTATAACTAACCAACCACAATCATTTTGAACTATTAAATTTAAAAATATGTTTGAAATGATGGCTTTGTATTTTTCTACATTTGTATCATTTGATTCAAGTTTTAGATTTTCAATAGTTAAAAGTGTAATTTTTTCTATTAGGTCTGAAGTTTTAATATTTTCTTCATCAATACTTTGTTTCAAAGTGCCAATTAAACCTAAGTTTTTTTGTTCTTTTATGAAATTCAACATCTTCTTTGTTTGAAATTGTAAATTATCATTATTTACCAACTTCTGCAAATCAGAAGATAATGTTTTTGCCGATTCAATAAGACCATCAGATACAAAAATATATTCATTAAATTTCAAATTGGAATTATCATTTGTATTGGATTTAGCAAATGAAGTTATGTTAGATAAAATCAATGTACTAATAAAAATGAAGATAAATCTTTTCATTTTAATACCTCCAGTATAATATATATTATTGTAATTATTTGAAATATAGATAAGTAAAAATAATTTTTAAATATATACTATCAAATTATTTCATAATATATGTATAATTATCAAAATATTTATGTGGCGCATATCATCTAGACACAGGCTGTCTTCTTATAGGCTGTCTTCTTATAGGCTGTTTTCTTATAGGCAGTCTTCTTATAGGCTGTCTTCTTACAGGACGTTTCTTTATTGGTGTTGAACTATACACTACTTTTAAGCCTTGGACAGTAGCTTTATATTCTCTTTTTTTGCTTACTCTAATTCCAAAAACACGTTTATCTTTTTTGTATACATTAACATTTAAACCAACAGGTATAAGCGTTAATTGGGAATCATTTTCAAATGCAAAAAATAAATTATAGTAATTATTTTTGCTATAAGATTTTTTGCTTGAGAATATAAAATTACCACTTCTAGATTTTTTTAGATTTGAAAAAGCTAATCTAATCTCTTCATAAACAGCATTACGATAAAAATTAAGTTCATGTTCTGGAATAGATGTACCTAATTTTTGTGTTATAAGATACATAATTTCATTAGTTATACCATCAACATCAGGATGTCTTTTTTTTATAGTTTTGTTTAGTGATGAGACAAGTTTTAAATGTGAATCATTTTTTGCTATACTTAGAGCTTTTGAGTAATTAAAATAAAGATTAGAATCTACAGTATTCTCAAATTTTTTAATACCAGTAATAATATTATCTTCTGATTTTGAATTATTAGATCTAATTGTAGATCTCTTAAGAACTTGTCCACTACTATTTTTTGAGAAAGAAATTATTTTAAATTTTGAGCTACTTACATTAGAGCAATAAGCATAAGTGTTACTATAGTTAGTTGTGATTATAAGAGCTAGCATTAATAAGACTGAAAAAAATTTTTTCATAAATAACACCTCCTTTGTATATAATATTTTATAAATTGTAGATAAGAAATTTATTATAGTATAAATTTAAGAACTTAATTATGAAATAAATTGTGAAGTGAAAATATATGTTACAAATAATTATTTAAGCTATAAATAATATGTAATTAAATAATAATATTTTAAATTGTAATTAATAATAAAATAAATATTTAAAATAAAATTAAATAACTAAATAAATTGTAACATTATCAAATTAAATAGTCAACATATTTTATATATTGTTTATTTTAAAATAATCTGAACAAATAAAGTAAGACTAGATGGAAATGCCAATATCATATCGTATTTATTCCAAAGTACTGACGTAAAGTGCTATGCGGACAAATAAGAGCAGATGAGTCTTTTGGGTAAGAGGGTATTATGTAAGAGAGATATTAAAGAGATTATGCGAATATAAAAGAATTGAGATAATTGAAGGAGCAGTATGCCAAGACCAGGTACATTTATGTGTAAGTATACAGCCGAAATATAGTGTTTCAGAATTTGTGGGATATATTAAGGGTAAAAGTGCCTTGATGATATTTGACGAACATCCAAATCAGGGAAGTAAATGGAATAGATTTCTTTTAATATGAATTTAGTTTTTTTTGGTTAATGTTAATGATATAGATACAATATTAACTATGCGCTAAACACAACTTTAACGAATAGTAAGAGGAAAAACATATATATAGTGAAATATTTAACAATTACCTGTTTATTAATAGTTTTAATTTTTTTGTCTTCCCTATTAACTTTAATATGTGGATTGGAGATGTCTCCTCATATTGATATCCACATTTTACAGATTATAACAAAAATATGGAGCTATTTGCTAGCAAAATTATTTGTTAGCAAATAGCTCCATATACTTTACTTATTCTATTTCTATAATTTTAGTTTTTTTACCCGTCATTGGATTAACTATATAATGGTTAATAACTTCTCCTTCTCTAACTTTAAATAGATATGATCTAGTAATAAAGGCATTGATTTGAGGAATTGTAACAGAAGTATCCAAATCATTTTCCAAAACAGTCAAATTCATTTTCTCTAGACTTATTTTTGCACTATCATATGAATATCTTGGCATATATAAAGCACTTATAGTCAAGAATAATGCAAACAAGACTACAGATATAACTGATAAATTTCTTCCATAAATCCAATACCCTTTTTTCAACCACAAGGACGCCATCTCTATGAGTACAATTAAAATAATTGAACTCATAAAATCCGAACTGATTCCTTTAGTTTTGGAGTAGACAATAACATTAAAAATCAGCAGTAATAATGAAATTGCTATAACAATATAGAATAACTGACGCTTTGTCATTTTTCACAAACCTTTCTTATAGATTATCAATGTAAACCCAATAAATACCTTCCTCTAACACTAATACTATTTGTTTTATTATACTATTTATTTTTTATTCATTCAATTAAATAAAATATTTTGTTACTTTCAACTATATTTATTAGTTAAATTTATGACTAATATTTTCATATACAAATAGTACATTTTACGCAATATATTTATATTCACTTTTGCAAGCTTTGATAAAATTGGAAAATTGAAAAACGAACTTCCCGTTTGTAAAACCAATTTCCTGTTTTGTATTTGAAAGTAACCTTTTGTAATCAAAATGCACCTTTTGCAACTGAATATCTCGTTTTGTAAACGTATTTCCATATTCGCATTATGATTTCAGTCATATTTTTGCTATAATTCATGTGTAAACATGAATAGAATGGCATCATAAACGGAGGTCGAGATTTTTTCAATTTTTTTGTAATCGGAAAATCCACCCCTATTTTAGTATTAAGTTAACTCATAATGCTGATGGCGTTTGTTCGGTTTACGGTTTATTTTTTGAGAAGTTTATAGGTTAAGTTTATGTTTTCAGCGGCAACTGAAACATAACCTAGCTTACCTAATATCTCTTCTCCGTAATAAAAGCTGAACGCGTCGTAGGGACTTTTATCGTTCAGCTTTTTGCGTGTGTAAGAGTTCACATGATTCATTACTAATAAGATATCTTCCTGAGTCAAATCATCAAATGATGTACCTTTTGGAAGTATTCTACGAATCAGTGTATGATTCACTTCAATAGCCCCTTTTTGATAGGGTGCACTTGGATCACAATAAAACAAACGACTTCTAAAGATGCCTATTGGACCATATTCAATAGCTTTTGGATTAGAGAATTCACTACCATTGTCAGTCAAAAGTACAGGGAATAGCTTCTTATAGTCTTTTCTTCGCAATGTCCTATAGAGATAATCAAAGATATCAATAACTGACCTGGAAGTGTTTGCATCACGCAGAAATGCCATCATAAAGCTAGTATCTACAAAGTGTAATGTTAATAAAACCTTACCACCTTTTGTACCAACAACTGAATCCATTTGAACAACAGATGTTTCAATATTCTTATTCATATACTCGGTAAAATCCTTGTATGTACGGTCAATACGACACTTTCTATCAATCTTAAATTCAGACTTTTTGTAACGTGGTCTGAACTTAACTTTTCTTGGTAGATCAATGTTTCTGACATCGAAAAGACATGCATCAACATAGTTGTATAAGGTCTTTTCACTGCACATCACCTCATCTACATGGTTGACATAGATTTGATGTATGGATTGGCCGTTACGGATGAGTGGTGAAATGATGGCATTGATTCTTGCTATTTCAGCCTCATTGGTAATAATTCCACTTCTTGATTCAGAAATATTCTCTGAATATTTATTGTGGGCATCAATAGCACTGTAATAAGGTTTTGCCAATGTACACTTTGGTAACGCATTGCAACCATTACAAACATAAGGTGGTTTAAACTTGCTGACACAAACATCTTCTTCAAAGTAGTGACAACCATCATTGCAGAGCTTACAGTTTTTACAATAGGGTTTTGATGGATACTTACATTCATCACATACTTTGGTTCTGGTACACTTAAGTCTTAGTTTACAAGAGTTATAAGGATATGCACCATACCCTGTTTTCTTGATAATGAGATTTCGTTTAATCTCTTTTGCTATTGTGGTTCTGTCCTTAGATATAATTTTAGCGATGGCTCCGAAAGAAAGACCTGCCTTTAATCCAGCTTCGATTTCTAATCGCTCGTCATAGGTTAGGTATTTTGACATAATCTGCCTCCTTTGATATAGCCACCAGCTAATCAACCGTAACAAAAAACGATTAAAAAATCAAACAAAAGAAAAAGGAAAACCATCTATTTTTGGTTTTCCTGAATGAAACTAATCAACTATTAAATTTTATGTTAGGCGAAAATCCATACTTGTACATATCCTCTTATCAAAGAGATTTATTTAAAAACTTAACAATTAGGTATGGAATTTCATTTTGCAATTAAGGCTTTGATAAAATTTTATACTTAATATTATTTTGAAACCACTATTTAACCTAATTATTTTATGTTATAATATATTAAATTGTTTGCAATTATGCTCTCCTACTCTCAATTAATATGATTACACATTGTAAAAATATTGATATTATATAAGTATTATCTTGATTAGCACAACATCACTTTTAATGAAAAGCATCAATATATTGTAATATATTAATGAATTTAGATTTAAACTATACTATCAAGAGAAAGGTTTTTATAAATAATGAAATTACAACAACTACTTAGCCATACTAGAAAAGCTGTAGATACTTATAATATGATAGATGATGGCGATAAAATAGCAATAGGTGTTTCAGGAGGAAAAGATAGCTTAGCTCTACTCTATGCTTTAAAAGGATTACAAAGATTTTATCCGAAAAAATTTGAGATTGAGGCAATTACTGTTTCATTAGGTTTCGATAATTTTGATTTGACAGGAATAAAAAATTTATGTACTGAATTAGATATTAATTATACAGTTGTTGATACTGATATAGGAGAAATAATATTTAATGAAAGAAAAGAAAAAAATCCATGTTCTTTATGTGCTAAGATGCGTAAAGGTGCTTTAAATGAAATGGCTGATAAGTTGGGGTGTAATAAAATTGCTCTAGGTCATCATAAAGAAGATATTGTAGAAACAATGATGATGTCACTATTTTTTGAAGGCAGATTCTATACATTCTCTCCAGTAACATATCTTGATAGAATGAAATTATACTCTATAAGACCTCTAATGTATGTTGCTGAAAAAGATATAATTGGATTTAAAAATAAATATAATCTGCCTGTTGTGAAAAGTCCCTGCCCTGCTGATGGGAACACGAAACGAGAATACATGAAAAATCTTCTTTCTAATCTAGAAAAAGAAAACCCAGGCTTAGGACAAAGACTATATAGATCTATTGAAAGTTCAGATATTAAAGGTTGGCAGTTGTAGATACCATATCAACTAAAGCAAATAAATGAGGTGCATACTAATGATAAAAAATAATGATTACCACGAACAACAAAATATTAAAAACTCTGTTATCTTAAGAGAAATCATGTACTCTCTACCTTCTTTTACCTTTGAATTTTTTAGAGGTATAGAACAAACCACTTCATCCAAAACTAGAATTGCTTATGCGTATGACCTTAGACTATTCTTTGAATTTTTATTAGACTATCACAAAGATTTCAAAGGTAAGCCGATAAATGGTATTGAATTAAAGGATTTATTAAATATAATACCAGATGATATAGAAATGTATTTAGAATATTTAAGCTACTATAAAAAAGAAGATAAAAAAGGTCATGTTATAGAACATAAAAATACAGAGAGAGGTAAATCAAGAAAGCTTGCAAGCTTAAGATCATTTTTTACTTATTTTTATAAAAAGCAAAAAATAACTAACAACCCTGCTTTGTTGGTTGATTTACCTAAAATACATAATAAAAACATAACACGTCTAGAAATTGATGAGGTAGCTAGATTATTAGATGAAGTTGAATCTGGTGATAAGTTAACACAATCTCAAAAAAAATATCATAAACTAACAAAAGACAGAGATTTAGCATTAATGACGTTATTACTTGGAACAGGTATACGTGTTTCTGAATGTGTTGGCTTAAATATATCCGACATTGATTTTAACGTTAATGGTATAAGGATTGTAAGAAAAGGTGGCAATGAAGTAATCATATATTTTGGAGATGAGGTTGAAGCTTCGTTAATAGTTTATTTGGATAGTAGAAAAAATATTGAACCTGTTTCAGGTCATGAAGATGCCTTATTTTTATCATTGCAGAATAAAAGATTAAGTGTTAGATCTGTTCAAAATTTAGTTAAGAAATATTCTAAGCTTGTAACTAACTTAAAAAACATATCCCCTCATAAACTTAGAAGTACCTATGGAACCAATCTATATCGAGAAACTGGTGATATCTATCTAGTTGCTGATGTTTTAGGTCATAAAGATGTTAATACAACTAAAAAGCATTATGCACAAATAGAAGATGTACGTCGCAGGCAAGCTGCAAAAGTAATTAAATTAAGAAAAGATTAGTTCTCCTTAATGATAGGAACAATAATATAATCTCCATAAAGTATTATATCACTAGACAAGTTATTTATGTGTTTTAACTCTTTAATATAATTCCTAGTGGTATAATACTCTTTATTCATATTTTCCCTTGAAATAGACCATAAAGTATCGTTTTCCTCTATTTTTATAGAGACGTAACTCTTTTCAGGTTTAATTTCTAACCCATTGACATAATTTAATCCTAATAAAAAACTAAAAACGACAAATAGTGCTAGACTCATACATATTATCAAAGCATATAATCTTTTGCTTCTATACATTATCATCACCCCGAACGTTTGTTTGGTTTAATTATACCCGAACAAACGTTCTGTGTCAATGGGTTTAATAATTTTTTTGTTTATCCGAACATTTGTTTGATATTATTAGGTTAATATGCTATAATTGTTAATAAATGTATGCATTATTTTTTATGATAAGAATTTACTTACATGTAATTTGAATACATATAACTGGTAAATAATATGATAGGGGTGAATTTTATGAGTAATGATCTAAGTGAAAAGCAAATTAAAATACTTAATTTTATAAAAAGTGAAATTCTAAAAAAAGGATATCCACCTGCTGTAAGAGAAATATGTGATGCTGTTGGTTTAAAATCTACTTCAACAGTTCATGGACATCTTGAGAGATTAGAGAAAAAAGGAATTATTAGACGAGATCCAACTAAACCTAGAGCAATTGAAATTATTGATGAATCTTTTTCGCCTTCAAGAAGAGAATTAGTTAGTGTCCCTATCATCGGTAATGTTGCTGCAGGAGAACCATTGTTAGCAGTAGAAAATATTGAAGATTACTTCCCTATCCCTACTGAGTTTATACCTAATCAACAAACTTTTATGTTAAATGTTAATGGAAGCAGTATGATTGAAGCTGGAATATTTGATGGGGATTTAATTTTAGTACAACAACAAAATCAAGCTGCCGATAAAGATATTGTAGTTGCCCTAATTGATGATTCTGTGACTGTCAAAAGGTTTTTTAGAGAACCTGATCATATAAGATTACAACCTGAAAATAGTTCAATGAACCCAATAATCGTTGATGATGTTAAAATACTCGGTAAAGTAATAGGTCTTTTTAGAAAATTTTAAAAAAAGTGGTTTTTAGCCAGATAACTATCTAGCTAAAAACCACTTTTTTATATGTTCCATATTTTTCATTCATGAAACTACTCTTCAATCAAACTCTTAACATCTATTTTCTTACCATCGCTCCATATTCTTTCAAGATCATAAAATAATCTATCTTCTTTACTGAAGATATGAATAATAATATTACCATAATCTAATAATATCCAACTAGCAGAATTATAACCTTCAACTTGCTTAGGTTCGTAACCATTCTTTGATAGAACTTCATCTGTTCTATCAATAAGAGCTTTTATATGACTTTTATTATTACCATGAGCAATTATAAAATAATCTGCTATAACTGTTAACTCTCTTATATCTAGAACTTGGATGTCTTCCGCTAATTTATCGTCTAATGCTTTTAATGCAATTTTAACTATATCCATTGAATTGTCTGTATTTTTATCCATGTTTATCTACCTCCTGTATAATTAAAAATATTTTTATAGTATTCATAAGCTTCCATAGTAATTGGTACTATGTATTTATTACTTGATTGTAAATAATTAATTGTATCTGATAAAATCATAAATAAAGCTTTATCTAAATCCTGATTAGCTACTTTTCTAATTTCTTCTAAATTAGGAGCTTTTGTTCTTCCAGGTTCTATGTAATCAGATATATAAATGATTTTTTCTAGACTGGACATATTAGCTTTACCAGTAGTATGATAGGTAATCGCATCAAGAATGTCTGGATCATCAATCTTATATACATATTTAGCCATCACAGAACCTATTTGAGCATGAATTAAATCAAGATTTTTCAATTCTTCATCAGATGTTTCTATATTATATTTATCACATAACTCCAATTTAGTATCATTAGATAAATTTTTGGCACAATCATGTAATAGAGCAGCCATTCTAGCTTTATCAATGTCTACATTATAAAGTTCAGCTAAGGAAACAGCTGTAATTTCTACTCCTATTGTGTGGTCATATCTGCATTTATGAAGTTGTTTCTGCAAAATATTTCTAATTGCAATGAAATCATATTTATCTTGCATGTATTTATCCCTTCTTCTTTACAATAAATAATCGTTTTATCAACAAACTAAATATTTCTATATAGTTTGTTATTATCTATATATTTTTCTACATTGTCAGGTAATAAATATCTAATTGATAAGTTGTTTTTTACTCTTTTTCTTATTTCTGAAGAAGAAATATCAATATCAGGAATATTAATTAAATCAATTCTAGCATTATAGTTACGTTTCAATATATTAATTTCACATTGTAGCTGTTCTCCAGTATATGTAGAACCTCTATTAGTAACTACAAAATTACATATTTCAAATAGTCTTTGATAATTCTTCCATTTTAACAAATCAAATACTGAGTCTGCACCTATTATAAAATAGAAAGTTTTATAAGGATATTTCTCATTCAAATGTTCTATGGTATCAACAGTATAAGTATTGCCTTCTCTATCTATCTCAATAGTTGATGCTTCAAATTTATCGTTATTAATTATTCCCAATTCTGTCATATTTAATCTATGACTTTTATGGGATATCTTTTTATTTGATTTTAGATAAGATATACCTGATGGTATAAATATAATTTTGTCTAAGTTCATTTCATCTAAAACATATTGTGCCAATATTAAATGGCCATAGTGAATAGGATCAAAGGTTCCTCCCATTATACCAATTGATTTGTTATTCATAAATAACCCTTCTATCAAATTAGTTGTAATTAATAAAACACTAGATACTCTTTAATACTAGTATATATATTCTTTTGCTTATGTTTAGAAAATATTTCTGAAACTTCATCTAGAGAACAAAACGGTTGGTCTTCTCTAAAGCTAATTATATCATCAATAATTTCTTTTGGTATTCTTATATACTGATATTTGCTATCCTTCCACACTCTTCCATATATATTTTCTAACTCATATCTTGATGCGCTATTTAGATTCGTAAATAATGAAAAGTCAGATGCATAATTAGTATAGTCAAATTTAATATTTTTGCTGAATGTATATCTAATTCTATTATTTAAATATTTATCAGATTCTTTGTCGTCCATATTAAATAACTTAACCGCATTATATCTATCAGTTATATTAATATTAATGTACTCTGGAATTTCTGAATCTACCGCATAGATATAAGGTTTTACTTTATTATAATATGTTGAAGTAATAATATTTTTCAATTCAGTTTTTGTTGTATAAGGTCTATTGTCAATTATCCTTTTAACAAGATCCTCTCTTGTTTCATCAATCATATCAACAAAACCAAATAAGGATTGTAATTCATGTTCCTCAGCAGTATTAATATTAGTTAATAATGAGAAATTATCGCTATATCGAGAAATCTCGTATCTACTTAAATAACCTTTTTTCTCTAATTCACCTAAAGATTTAATAATATACTTTTGATTATTTCTTTCCTTTACTATTTGATCAGCTCTATTAACTGAGAAATAGCAAGTTCTTCTAATCTGTTTGATTGAAGCAGTATTAAGATTAACTACTTTTATCTCTTTTTCTATATATTCATTAATAGGTTTCAATGCTATGAATTCTTCTATCTTAGAATAATTATGATACATACCAGGTATTTTTCTCACTTCATAAACACTATTAATTAAGTTGAACAATCTATATTGCACAATGTTATTTGCTAATGTATCGCCTAACTCAGTATCGTTAAACAATGATTTCAATTCTTCAAATGAGGCTGTACTAATATTACTAATTACTGACATCTTGTTTCTATTTTTATCAAACCATTCTTTTGTAAAAGCTGTGTTACAGAACTTAATCTCTTCAACAGAATTGAATGGATTGTATTTTCTATAATTTACAATAGAATATGCCATTGAACTAGTAGTATCTTCTAATACATCTACTAAATCTGTGTAAGTAGCAGTATTTATATTAACCCCTATAGTAGCATTCTTGTTTTTATAATTTTCCCAAACACCTTTTTTTTCTTCTTTTGATTTTAACTGAGCCTTATCTAAATCACTATATTGTTCGGCTTTATTAAATGAATCATCCAATTTAGCTAATCCTAATTCTAATAATTCTTCACTTAAAGATTTACTTGATAACAAATAAACATATTTATAATTCCAACCATCTATTCTATCAAATGTTAAATCATTAGAATCTGGCAATAGCATAACACGCTTGCCTAATAAACGATTATAAGTATATTCCATAGCCTCCGCAGAAGATTCAGTATCAATACCAATCATTTTAATAAGTTTAACGGTTTTGTTAGAATTATTATCTTCTTCAATTACTTTAATAGCCTCACCACTTATAACTTCAACAACTTTTGCAAGAGTTATATCCATATCATTAATGGTTATTGGTCTTGCTAAACTAGAAAAATTACTTAAATTAATTATTATTAACAACAGCATTGTCATAGAAATAAATCTAAAATATTTTTTCATGTAAACCCCTCGTTTCTTTTAATCATTAGTATAAAATTAGCTGTAATAATTGTTATGGTAATATAATCTTAGAGTTTTCCTTAGATTCTCTATAGAGTACAATTTTTCTACCAATTTGTTGTACTACATTAGATCTTGTTCTTTCAGCTAATACGCCACAAATATCTTTTGGTGTATATAAGCAATTTTTTAATACACTAATCTTAATCAATTCTCTAGCTTCTAATGCATCAGAAATAGCTTCTGTTATTTCAGGAGTTACCCCTGACTTACCTACTTGGAATATTGGTTCTATATCATTAGCTAATCTTCTAAGATAAGCTCTTTGTTTGCTTGTTATCTTTTCCATTATATTCTCCTTCCGACTATAAATATCAATGAACATACGTTGTTAACATTTAATACTATTTATAAAAATCAAATTCTAGATAATACATCTTAACAGTATCCCCTTCTTCTATGCCAAGTCGTTCCAATTCTTCTATTACACCATTTTCTCTTAAGAACTTCTGGAAGAAAGCAAACCCTTTTTCAGTTTCTAGATTAGTATAGCCTAACATTTTTTCAATCTTAGGTCCTTCTACTAAGAATGTATTATTCTCTAATACTTCTACAGTATATGCATCTTCTTTAACTATTTGATCATCAATGAAATACTCTTGTTCATAGACTAAGATTTCATCATCCAATCCTTCTAATAATTCATGAATATAGTATAATAATTCTTTTACACCCTTACCAGTTACTGCAGAGATTGGAAATACTTTTATTCCTTTTTTCTCAAATTCTTCTTTTAATTCTATTAAATATTTATCATCTTGCATTACATCAATTTTGTTAGCAGCAATTACCATAGGTCTTTTAACTAAATCTTCATTAAAAGTTTCTAGTTCATAATTGATTTTATTTATATCTTCTACAGGATTTCTTCCTTCTGTTGAGGCTACATCTACTATATGAACAATGACTTTAGTTCTTTCAATGTGTTTTAAAAATTCATGACCTAGCCCTACACCTTCAGAAGCTCCTTCAATTAGACCTGGAATATCTGCTATTACAAAACCTTTACCATCACTTATATCGACAACTCCTAGATTTGGGTTTAGTGTTGTAAAATGATAATTAGCAATTTTAGGTCTAGCATTAGTTACCCTTGATAAAAAAGTAGACTTACCTACATTAGGAAATCCTACAAGACCAACATCTGCAATTGTTTTCAGTTCCAGTAGGATGAAGAGGTCTTTACCTTGTTTACCAGGTTGAGCATATTTTGGTATTTGCATAGTTGGAGTTGCGTAATGCTGATTACCTTTACCACCACGTCCACCTTTTAATAACACTTCTTCCATACCAAGATGAGCCATATCAATTATTACTTTTCCTGTTTCAGCTTCTTTAATAATAGTACCTAGTGGTACATTAATTATTAGATTATCAGAGTTTTTTCCGTGCATTCTATTACCTTTACCTGGTTCACCGCTACGAGCTTTGAAATGTTTTTTATGTCTAAAGTCATATAATGTATTTAAATCATTATCTACTCTAAATATAATATCTCCGCCCTTACCACCATCTCCGCCATCAGGTCCACCGTTAGGAACGTATTTTTCTCTTCTAAAACTTACACAACCGTTACCTCCGTCACCCGATTTGATATATATCTTTGCTTGATCTACAAATATCATTTGCATCTATCCTTCCCATTAGGAAATTAATTGAGTCTTTATTTATATTAATCTTTTTAAGTTATTTAATATTTATCAATCTATATACATTGAATTTAAACATCGATACAACCATTTCAATAAGTTCAATATGTTTTCCTTGATTTTATAAGTTAATGAACTAGATAATTATTGGCTCTATAGCAATTATTTAATTCAACTTATCTATGTGTATTATATTATAAACTAATTATATTTAAAAGTAATATTTAACTTAATAGACTAAATTACCTCTAATTATAGTATTTATTAATTATACTGTCTATATACCTGTTAAAAAAACTTCTTCTCTATACTACACCTAATCATTTTCGTAAGCATAAAAAAAAGTTTCAAATGAAACCATTTGAAACTTTTCAATAACATTATTGAGCTTTTGGATATACAGAAACTTGTTTCTTATCTCTGCCTTTTCTTTCAAACTTGACTACTCCATCAACTAATGCAAATAAAGTGTCATCTCCACCTCTACCTACATTTTCACCTGGATGAATCTTAGTTCCACGTTGTCTATATAAAATATTTCCAGCTTTAACAGTTTGTCCATCAGCTTTTTTAGCACCTAATCTCTTTGACTCAGAGTCTCTACCATTTTTAGTAGAACCAACTCCTTTTTTATGAGCAAAGAATTGAAGGTTCATTCTTAACATGCTTACACCTCCTTGATAACAAGAGTTATATAATCACTACCGTATTCTTCTATCATTGATTCTATACCTAATATCATTGATTTCAGTAATAAATTAGATTCATCACTTACTTTATCTAATATTTTAAATGACATATATCCTATCTGTTCATCAGTAGAACAATCATATAAGTCATCTGTAAAATTCTCAATTGAGTTAATAGTATTTATAGTTAACACTGACACAGCAGCACATACTACATCTTTACCATATTCAGAATAACCTGCGTGACCACTTAATTCAAAACCGTTTATTATCTCGTTTCTCGTAAATACATTAATATTAATCATAATTGTAATTACGCATTGATTTTTTCAATTTTAACTTCAGTATAAGGTTGTCTATGACCTTGCTTTTTATGATAACATTTTTTTGGTTTGTACTTGTAAACTATAATTTTTTTGCCTTTGCCTTCACCTTCAGCAGTAGCAGTTACAGTAGCGTTGCTTACAAGTGGATTACCAACAGTTAAACCATTGTCATTAGATACCATTAAAACCTTGTCAAAAGTAACAGTTTCGCCAGCAGCTACTCCTAATTTTTCAATTCTGATTGATTCACCTTCAGCAACTTTGTATTGCTTTCCACCAGTTTCAATAATTGCGTACATTTTGGCACCTCCTTTTATCAAGACTCGCCGAATGCGGTGTTTCCTAAGAAACTTTTAACCTCTTCGTGCGGCTATACCACTAAAAAACTTTACCATAATTCACTACAAATGTCAAGGATTTTTCCAGTTTTGCTTAAAAGAAGACCATTATATTATTTTGATTCATAAATACATTTTTATGATAGAATATAATTTGAGAATAATAAATGAAGAGGAGAGATTAATATGAATATCAAATATCTAGGGCATTCCGCTTTTTATATTGAAGATGGGAATTATAACGCTCTTATTGACCCTTTTATAACCGATAATCCACAATGCATAGCTACAGTTGATGATTTTAGTAATCTTAAGCATATATTTGTAACACACGGTCATGGAGATCATTTAGGTGATGCCGTTGAATTAGCTATCCGTACAAAAGCAACTATCATCACTAATTTTGAATTAGGAAATTATCTATTGTTTCAAAACGATAATATATCTGTACATACCATGCATATAGGAGGTAGTACAATATTGGACGGTGTATCTATTAAAATGACTAACGCTCTTCATGGTTCTTGCGTTATTACATCTAATCAAGATATCATATATGCAGGAAATCCATGCGGATTTTTAATTAATTATAATGGTATCAAAATGTATCATGCAGGTGACACAGGATTAACTCTTGATATGCAACTTCTAAGAGAGGAGCATGTTAATGTTGCTATGTTACCTATAGGGGGTAATTTTACTATGGATATTTCAGATGCGTGTAGAGCAATAGATTTTATTGAACCTGATTTGGCAATACCAATGCACTATAATACTTTTCCACCAATTATGGCAGATCCTTATAAATTTCAAGAATTAGCTTCTTCTAAAGTCAAAGTTATGGATATTAATGAAGTTATTAGTGTATAGTATTATAAAAAAAGATATCTAAAAGGTATAGTAATTAATAATTTTTATGTAATAAAAAAGCATAAGGAAAATATGTGTTCATGTAATATTTTCCTTATGCTTTTAAATTGTTCATCTAAAAAATCTTATAGCTATTTACTTAATATCTGCTGATATAAAGGTTTATTAGTTTTTTTCCTTGTCATCTCAACAAGTCCGAGCCCAGTCATTCCTACAACAAATACTTTGTTTCTGTCTTTTTTGACATATGAACTTAGACTCTTCATCAGCTGTTTATTATGTTCCTTATTTTTCATATCTATGAAATCAACAATAATGATACCTGCTAGATTCCTAAGTCTTATTTGATGAGCTATCTCTTTAGCGGCTTCTATATTGGTTTTAAATATTGTTTCTTCAAGATTCTTTTTACCAGTAAATTTAGCTGTATTAACATCGATAGAAACTAAGGCCTCAGTAGGCTGAATGACAATAGAACCTCCTGATTTTAACCAAACTTTTTCACATAGAGCTTTTTTAATTTTCTCATTCAATCCATACAGGTTCATTAATGAAAGATTTTTATCTTCATAGAGTTTTATTTTATCCATTAGGTCTGGATTAGTTGTCTTAAAATAAGACTGAACTTCTTTGTATAATTCATTATCTTCTACGATATATTCTTCAATATTATTATCATACATATCTCTAACAAATTTTAGTACCGAGTTGATGCCTTTATATATTTCAGTATAGCATGTCCTATACTTAGCTGTATCCATGATAGACGTATATTTTGAAATGAGTTCTGCTACTTCGTTCTCAATAAGTTCTTCATTTATCTGATAGGCATTAGTTCTAATAATAAAACCATAAGATTCAGTAATATACTTTTCTACTATATCCTTTAGACGTTTTCTTTCATCTTCTCCTTTTATTTTACCAGATAATCCAATGAAATTTTTCCCTTTAGTGAGTACTACATAACGTCCAGTAAGAGATATATTAGGTGATACAACACATCCTTTACTACCATGTTCTTCTTTTGTTATTTGAATCATTATCTCATCACCATTTGAGAGTTTTTTGGATGAATTACTTTTGGTGTAAAATATATCAGAGCTGTTTTCAAGTGACATATATGCATTTTTACTTCGTCCAATATTAATAAATGCAGCATTCATTCCTTTTATTACATTAACCACTTTACCTATAAAGATTTTTCCAATAAGTTCATTACTCTCTTCTTCATTTATACCAAGTTCTATTAATCTTCTGTTTTCATCTAGTAATGCGCTATAGACAACATCTTTATCTTTTGCAATAACTAATTTATATGGCATTTTAACACTCCTATAATATCTTATCTAAAGGAAGAAATTTATTGTCGCTTATATAATATATTTCTTGTCTATGGATTTTAAAATCAAATTTATTGAAATTGATATCATTCACTTTGCATAGATTGTCTAGTACAACATCTGGTTTTACATTCATTCTACTACCTGTAGCAATTAGTAGAAGTAAAGTGTCACTTGATGCTAAAGAAATATTAAATATTCCAGGTTTTATATCAATTTCTTTCAATACATTCTTTTTATTCTTTTTACTAATAATTATTTCACTCTTAGACATTAAATTATTTATCATGTCCTCAGTAAAATTAATATTACTTACCGTAATTTTATATTTAGAAGCATCAATAAGAGCCATAGCACTCTTAGCTTTATCTGGAAGTATTGTAATATTAAGAAGCTTAATTCCATCTGGTGCATGTGAATCAAGATTTTTCATTTGATATTTAATATCAATATCTTCTACCAACTTTACATCTAGGTATTCAGCTTCGCTTGTAATACCTACCGAAAGAGGTGCTCCTATAGACATAATAGGACGTGGGTTAAATCCTTCTGAATAAGCAATTGGAAATTCAGCTTTTTTAAATACTCTTTGAAAATTTCTAATCAAATCTAGATGACCAATAAATTTCATTGTACCTTCCTTAGCAAATTTTATTCTAATCAACATAGCAAATACCTCCACCAAAACTTTTTGCTCCACAATTCATACAAGAGTCCATACAATTTTCACTAATAACTCCTTCTTTGGCACGTAAGTATTCTCTATATAAAAATTCTTTTGTCACTCCGGTGTCAATAAAATCCCATGGTAGAATTTCTTCATAATCTCTATCTCTTGAAGCATAGAATAGAGGATCTATATCATTTTCTTCGAAAGCTTTCTGCCAGTATTCAAATCTAAAAAATTCTGACCAAGCATCAAAAGCAGCACCATTTTTCCAAGCACTGTAAATAACTTTTGCTATTTTTCTATCACCTCTAGCCATAACACCTTCCAGCATACTAGTCTTTGCATCATGACAATTATATTTAATATTCTTTTTATTTATTTTTTTATTAAGGAAAGATTGCTTCTCCATGAAAGTTTCGTAAGTATTCTGGGCTGTCCATTGAAATGGTGTAAAAGCCTTTGGTACAAAAAATGAAGAACTTAGTACAATTTGTGGTTTCCTCTTTCTAACTTCTTTTGGTAATTTATAATACTCTTCTACTATATCTTGTCCAAGTTTTGCTATAGCCTCAATATCTTCGTAGTTTTCCGTTGGAAGTCCGAGCATAAAATAAAGCTTAACCCTTGTCCAACCACCTTCAAAAGCTCTTGAAGAACCAGACAATATATCTTCTTCTGTAATACCTTTATTAATTACATCTCTTAGTCTTTGTGAGCCTGCTTCAGGTGCAAAAGTAATACTGCTTTTCCTTAATTCTTGTACTTTTCCCATGATATCTAAAGAAAACTTGTCAATTCTAAGAGAAGGCAAGGATAAATTAACATGTTTATCGTTACCGAATTCATCAATTAAGTAATTTGTTAATTCTTCTAATCCTGTATAATCACTAGAACTTAATGAAATAAGTGAAATTTCATCATGTCCAGTATTTTTAATTAATTCTGTAGCTTGTTTTTTAAGAACATTTACATCTTTTTCTCTTAAAGGACGATAGATCATGCCCGCTTGACAGAAACGGCATCCTCTTGCACATCCTCTGAATAATTCTAGAACTACTCTATCATGAACCGTTTGAATGAGTGGAACTAGAGGTTTACTTGGGTAAGGTGCATGTGTTAAGTCCATTACTATCTGTTTTTTTATTTTAGACTTAGCATGTTTATGGTTAGGTTTAAATTCTTCTATTTCTCCATTTTCTTTATAAGTAACATCATAAAATTTTGGAACATATACACCTTCTATATCTAATAGTTTAATTAAAAATTCTTCTTTCGTACCTCCACCTAGCTTATGATTTTTATATACATCAAGGATTTCAGGTAGTGTTGTTTCTGCTTCTCCTATATAGAAAAAATCTATAAATTCTGCTATTGGTTCAGGATTATAGGTACATGGACCCCCAGCACATACAATGGGATCACTCTCTAATCTATCTTTACTATACACTGACATATTTGATAAATCCAAAGTATTTAATATATTAGTATAACTCATTTCATATTGAACTGTGAATCCTAGAAAATCAAAATCTTTAACAGCATCTTGAGATTCCAAAGTGAAAAGATTAATATTTTTTTGTCTCATAATCTTTTCAAGATCCTCCCAAGGAGAAAATATACGTTCACAAAAAGTATCTTCTCTTTTGTTAAGAAAATCATAAAGTATAGATAGTCCAACATGAGACATACCTATTTCGTAGACATCAGGAAAACATAAAGCAAATCTAATATCTATATCGTTTATATCTTTACTTACAACATTAATTTCATTACCTAAATATCTTGCCGGTTTTTCAACACTGAGTAAAATATCATCTGTTAGTTTTAACTTTTTTTCCATTTTATTTAGTTAACTCCTTTAATCTATGAGTATTTAATATCTGTTTATATAATGATCACTTCACAAAAAACAAGAATGATTACTCTTTTTGTGGATTAATCGGTATATTAGTTTATTTAGCTTATATAATAATATAATATAATTGACAATATAACAACTAAAATTTAATATAATGGGGCTATCTTATAATGTCTTTTACTAAATATCCCATTAAGGTAGAATATGTATAGCAATAAAGATATATTATAAGACAGCCCCATTATATATTAATTCTCACTAGAATCTATATTCAGAAAATCTTTAACAGCTGTTTCATCACCGATCTTGAACACTTTGTTGGATAATTCTTTAAAATCTTCATTATAATATAATACTTCATAAATACTATCTACATTAAATTCACCAATTTTGATTTCATATTTTTTTAGATAAAGTGTTGATAGTAGTATTACAAAAGATATAAAAATTTTTATAGCCAATCTACTTGAGTAAGTTTCTTCTTTTTTACGGTTCCTAGTATTATATCTGTTTCTGTTTCTTTTTCTTACATTCTTTTTATTCATTTATATCTCATTCCCTTCACATATCAACCAAATTAACTAAGTACCAGATAAAACTATTTAAAAATCTATTTTTATCTTATAGTGCTTAAGCCAAAAGTTAAGTTGAATCAGATAAGCAATAAATTGTGGTTCTTTCATTAATTGACCAAACCATGGTGTAATAAATGTTTCTTTGCTATTGTTAATTAAATTATAAACATTTTTAGTGTTTATCAAATTATGTATAGGACTATTTTTATCATCTAGTACAGTTTTTAGTAGTTGTTTAACAGAATTACTATACTCAGGATTATATGTCTTAGGATAAGGTGATTTTTTCCTATATGCCACATCCTTTGGCAAATATGAGCTGAGAACTTTTCTTAGTAAGCCTTTTTCTACATTATTATGATTTTTAATACGCCAAGGTATATTCCATGTATATTCAACAATTCGATGGTCCGCATATGGTACTCTGACTTCTAAGCTTTTATACATACTCATCCTGTCTTTACGTGTTAATAATGTTAGCATGAACCATTTAAGATTAATATATGTAAGTTTTTTAATTCTCTTTTCATGCTCTGTTTCATTATCCAAGAATTCTATATCACTAATCGTGTCTCTATATTTAGTATTGGCAAATTCTTGTAATTTTAACTTATCTAATTCTTTTGATAGAAAAGATTTTCTTTCACTTATATATTTATTCCATGGAAAACCGTCATAATAAACATCCTCCTGTTTTCTAAACCAAGGATAACCTCCAAAGATTTCATCAGCACATTCCCCTGATAATGCAACCGTATGCTGTCTCTTTACCTTACCGCAAAACAGCATTAATGAGGAATCAATATCAGCCATCCCCGGTAGATCATAGGCTATTACAGCATCTTGTAACGCTTCTACTAACATATCAGTATCTATAGTTACTTTTTTATGATGTGAATCTATGTATTCACTAACACGTTCAACCCATACATTATCGTTGCTTGGTTGAAAATCAGATGCTACAAAATATTTGTCATTATCTTCATAATCTATAGAATATGTAGTGAGCTTGCTAGATTTATTTTTAAAATATTCAGAAGCTATAGAAGAAATGCCACTGGAGTCAAGACCTCCTGATAAAAATGTACATATTGGTACATCTGATATAAGTTGTTTCTTGATTGCATCTTCGACTAAATATGCTGTATGTTCAAAGGTTTCTTCATCATTTTCTGTATGATAATTGGTTATTGGTTTCCAATATATGTGTTTATATAGATTTTTTTTAGTTAAAATAATATATTCACTAGGTTTTAATTCATATATATTTTTGAACACACCGCTACCAAGCACCCTACTTGGGCCAAGACTAAATAATTCTAAAAGTCCATTTTCATCAATTACAGGTTCTAAGCCAGGAAATTTTAATAACGCTTTTATTTCGGAACCAAATATAAATGATCCATTGATATAAGCATAGAATAACGGTTTTACACCTAATCTATCTCTTGCAAGAAACAGGGACTTTGATTTTTTTTCCCATACACCAAAAGCAAATATTCCATTGAGATATGTAGTACAATCTTCACCCCACTCTATATAAGATACCAAAACCACTTCAGTATCACAATGAGACTCAAATTCATATCCTTTTTGGGACAATTTCTCTCTTACTTCATTTGTATTATATATCTCACCATTATAAACAATGGTATATTCATATTCTCCAATTTTTTTTGTCATTGGTTGTTTTCCACCATCAGGATCTATGACCACTAATCTTCTATGACCCAATAACACATTGGTTTTATAATAAAAACCATATTCATCTGGTCCCCTATGAATCAATTGGTCTGTCATATTATGAATGACACTTCTGTTTTCACTAATATTCTTATTATAATTAACCCATCCAGCAATTCCACACATCAAAATCATCTCCTTTTACTACCATATTAAAACTAGATTCACTTATAGCCCTATAATAAAATATTATTTTCATCTAAAAAAACAACTTGTTTAACTTTCTTTATCTATGTATATGCAAAAGTACAACTTTTATGAGTTATAGTGGATGCTAAAAAAACTTGAATCATGACATGACTTATGATAGGATTATAAATATTAAATAACAAGAAACATTAGGAGGTTCATAATGAGTGCATATGACGTGTTAATGGAAAGAGGATTTATTGAACAAACAACTCATGAGAAAGAGATTAAAGAATTATTAGAAAATGAAAAAGTTACATTTTATATAGGATTTGACCCAACTGCTGATAGTTTGACTGTAGGACATTTCTTGCCAGTTATGGCAATGGCTCATATGCAAAGAGCTGGACATAGACCAATAATACTTATTGGTGGTGGAACAACAATGGTTGGTGACCCAACAGGTAAATCTGATATGCGTAAAATGATGACAAAAGATCAGATTAATAGTAATGCAGAAAGTTTCAAAGAACAATTATCTAAGTTTATTGATTTTGAAGATGATAAAGCAATGATGGTTAATAACGCTGATTGGCTACTTGATCTTAATTACATTGATTTCTTAAGAGAAATTGGGGTTAATTTTTCAGTTAATAGAATGTTGACTGCTGAATGCTATAAATCCAGATTGGAAAAAGGACTTACATTTTTAGAATTTAATTATATGTTAATGCAGTCTTATGACTTTTTAGCACTTAATAGAAAATACAACTGCTCTCTTCAGTTAGGTGGTAATGACCAATGGTCTAATATTCTAGGTGGCGTTGAGCTAATAAGACGTAAAGAACAAAAACCAGCTTTTGGAATGACTTTTAAACTTCTTACTACAAGCGAAGGTAAGAAAATGGGTAAAACAGAAAAAGGTGCTGTATGGTTAGATAAATCAAAAACTACACCTTATGAATTCTATCAATATTGGAGAAATGTAGAAGATGCAAAAGTTGAAGAATGTCTTAGCCTTCTTACATTTTTACCTATGGATGAAGTTAGACGTTTAGGCGCCTTAAAAGACGCAGAAATAAATAAAGCTAAAGAAATTCTTGCTTTTGAAATTACAAAAATAGTTCATGGCGAAGAAACTGCAAAACAAGCTATGGAAGCTGCAAAAGCACTATTCACTGGTGGTGCTAAAAGCGGTTCAATCCCTACTACTGAAGTGACAAAAGATGAATTTGAAGGAGAAGGTATGGATATTATATCAGCTCTTCAAAAAGCTAAACTTGTACCTACACGTTCTGAAGGCCGTCGTATGGTTCAACAAGGTGGCGTTAGGGTAAATGATATAAAAGTGGATGGTATAGAAAGAATGATTACAGTTGAAGATTTCAAAGAAGACGGAACTTTAATTATTAAAAAAGGTAAAAAAGGATTCCATCAGTTTAAAATTAATTGCTAATAAAATATTATAGCATTATAGTCATTTAAGTGCTATACTGAATATATGCATTTAGTTTATTCTAATTTTATATTTAAGCGTGTTACTATGATTTGTAGGCATTAGCTTTATATGTTATGTACAGTATTGTTTGTACATATGTATAATGTTAATGCTTTATTTATTTCTAAAATCAGAAGCTGTTGTATTAATAAAATAGGACAACTTTTGAATATAAAAGAGCACTCTCGGAAAGTAAT